>DASUAN010000355.1:0-3382 GCA_035763765.1 Candidatus Deferrimicrobiaceae bacterium | reverse complement strand
TGCGAGGAATGTCTTTTCCATCTGGTACGACTTGACCGTCGAGAAGTAGAACAGGAAACGGGGCCCCCGATGCGCTCCAGTCATTTCGACGCGAAAGGCCGGGCGATGATGGTGGACGTAAGCGCCAAGAAGCCGACCCGGCGGTCCGCCGTCGCGTGCGCGACCGTTGCCATGAAGCCGGAGACCGTGTCGATGATCGTGAAAGGACGGGCGGCCAAGGGGGACGTCCTGGCCGTCGCCCGTCTCGCGGGAATCGCGGCGGCGAAAAAGACACCCGAGCTGATCCCGCTTTCCCATCCCCTGGCACTCCAGGCGGTCTCCGTGGAATTCGATGCCGACCCGGCCGACGGTTCGATCCTCGTGAAGGCATCCGTGAAGGCGTTCGACCGCACGGGCGTCGAAATGGAGGCGATGACCGCGGCGTCCGTCGCTGCCCTGACCCTCTACGACATGTGCAAGGGGGTCGACCGGGGGATCACGATCCGGGAGGTGGCCCTCCTGCGCAAGGAAGGCGGGAAAAGCGGGGCGTACCGAAGAAGGGAAACGCCGTGAAGGCGGGGGTTCTCACCGTAAGCGACCGGAGTTTCCGCGGGGAACGGGAAGACCTTTCCGGCCCGACGCTCCGCCGCTGGCTTTCGGAGCGGGGGGTCGAAACCACCCGGCACGAAATCATCCTCGATGATCGCACCCTGCTCGCCACGAAACTGAGGGAGTGGGCGGATGCCGGGGATCTCGATCTGATCCTGACCACCGGCGGCACCGGCGTCGCGCCGCGCGACATAACGCCCGAAGCGACCCTGGAGATCCTCGATCGGATCATTCCGGGGCTGGCCGAGCAGATGAGGGCGGAGAGCCTCCGAAAAACCCCGATGGCCTCCTTGTCGCGAGCGGTTGTGGGGGTGAGGAAACGGAGCCTCATCCTCAATCTGCCGGGGAGTCCGAAGGGAACGATTGAGAACCTGGAGGCGGTCTGGGCAGCCATTCCCCACGCCGTTGCCAAGATCCAGGGAGACCCCTCCGAATGCCAAAGCGATCCGCACGGTGCTAAAGAGAGATGACGGACGTGGGTGCGATCGTCGTCGCCGTAAGCATCAGCACCGGCAAAGGGCGGAAAAAGACCCCCGTCGATTCGGTCGATCTGAAGGAGAATCACGGGGTGGTCGGCGACGCCCATGCGGGCGAGCGGCAGCGGCAAATAAGCCTCCTGGCCGTGGAGAGCATCGAAAAGATCCGGCGGCTGGGGCTTGCCGTGGACGCAGGCGATTTCGCCGAGAACATCACCACCCGGGGAATCGACCTGCCCTCCGTTCCGCTAGGCGCCAGGATTGCCTTGGGAGAAGCGGTGATCGAGGTGAACCAGATCGGCAAGGAGTGCCACGATCGCTGCGCCATTTACCATTCGGCCGGCGATTGCGTCATGCCGAAAGAGGGGATCTTCGCCCGGGTCATCCGCGGCGGGACGGTGCGGCCGGGGGACCCCCTCGTCGTCCTCTGACGACAGGACCGTCTATCCTCCGACTCTCGACATGTCGACCGACACCCCGCGGCGTCCTTCCCGGAGGAAACGATGTCCGGTGGGCTTCCCGACGACGACGGAACGAAGCGTGTCCATAAGCCCTTCGGCGTCCCGTCCCGCGAGGTACGGTTTCAGGTCGACGTCCCGCGCGGAAAAGAGGCACCCTTTGGCGAACCCTTCACAGGTCACCCGGATGCGGTTGCAGTCCCCGCAGAAATGACAGGAAACCGGCGTGATCACCCCGATCGTCCCGGACGCCCCCTCCATCCGGTAATACCGGGCGGGCCCGCCGAGGGATTCCCTTTCCCGAGGGGTCAAGGGATACCTTTCCCGGACCCTCCGCAGGATCTCCTCTCCCGGGACCGTCAGGCCCGGTCCGCAATCCTTTCCGGATAGCGGCA
This sequence comes from Candidatus Deferrimicrobiaceae bacterium, assembly GCA_035763765.1. Lineage (GTDB taxonomy): Bacteria > Desulfobacterota > Deferrimicrobia > Deferrimicrobiales > Deferrimicrobiaceae > CSP1-8. Next base: position 1,465 of record DASUAN010000355.1, on the reverse strand, counting down.
TCGGCTCGATGAACCGGACCGTCAGGGGCCGGCCGATCGTGAGGGCGGCAAACCGGACCACCTCGTCGTCGTTTACCCCTCGCATCACCACCACGTTGATTTTTACGCTGGGGAATCCCTGTTCCAGCGCTTTCTCGATCCCCTCGAGAACGGGCTGCAGACGGCTGCCGGTAATGCGTGCGAAACGGTCCGGCACGAGGGAGTCGAGGCTTACGTTCAGGCTCTCCACTCCGGCCCTGCGCAAGTCCCCGGCCATCTCCGCAAGGAGGAGGCCGTTGGTGGTCAGGACCAGCTTTTTCAGCCCGGGAAGCATGCGGAGGCGGGAAAGGAGGCGTGCGATCCCGTTCCGCAGCAACGGCTCCCCGCCCGTGATGCGGATCTTCTCGATCCCGATCCCGACCGCCGCGCGGGCCAGGAAAAGCAGTTCGTCGTCGGAAAGCCGCGCGCCGGACGACGGCTCCGGATCCATCCCGGGAGGCCTGCAGTAGCTGCACCGGAGGTTGCACCGGTCGGTGACCGAGAGCCGAAGGTAGTTGATCCTTCTTCCGTGCGGGTCGAGAAGGGTCATGTCCGTCCGAGGTATGCACCCTTGATGAATTCGACGACCGAACCGGGATCGTGGAGATCAAGTTGCGGCATTTCGGTATCGACCCGTTCGTCCGTGGCCACCGCGACCAACCCCGGGGGAGGGGGATCGAAGAGGGGATCGCCGGTGGTTTTCCGGTGGACCTCGATCTTGGGGAACGGGGAAGCCTTGTACCCCTCCGCAAGAACGACGTCCACCCCTTCGACGAACCGCGCAACGATCGTCTCGAGGGGGATCTCTTCCCGGTGCTGCAGGACGACCGCCGTCTGGTCCCGGGAGGAGATCACCGTGATGTCCGCCCCCGCCGCCGTGAACCGGAAACTGTCCTTCCCGGGGTGGTCGATCTCGAAACGATGCGCGTCGTGCTTCACGGCGGCCACCCGGTGCCCGGCCGCCCGGAGGCCCGTGATGACCTTCTCCATGAGCGTCGTCTTTCCCGCGTTCTTCCTCCCGACGAAGCAGACGACGGGTTGACGCAACGGTTCGCCCCCCATGATCCCCCCGGCAACTGATACAATGGTCACCCGATTTTCCATACCGAGACAAGGAGAAATGTGTCGGTCATGCCGATCACCTACGAGCAGGCGCTTGCTTCCGTTCTCCCCGCCGTGCGCACCCGGGGGGTCGAGGAAGTCCCTCTCCCGGACGTCGCCGGGGAGATTCTCGCCCTGGACGTCGTCGCCGACCGGAACCTCCCTCCCTTTCCCCGCACGGCGATGGACGGGTTCGCCGTCTGCTGGGCGGGCAAGGAGACGGAACGAACGTACCGGGTGATCGGAACGGTGAATCCGGGAGAGGAATGGGGCGGGGACCCCGCCGAGACGGATTGCCTCCGGATCATGACCGGTGCGAAGGTCCCGGCGCCCTTCGACACGGTGA
>DASUAN010000354.1:0-4708 GCA_035763765.1 Candidatus Deferrimicrobiaceae bacterium | reverse complement strand
GATGCGCCTCGTGAGGGAGGAGGGGGACCTGCGGTCCGCGCTGCGGATGGCGAAATCCGAGGCGAAGTCCGCCTTCAGCGACGACTCGGTCTACATCGAGAAATACATCGAGCAGCCGCGCCACGTGGAGATCCAGATCCTGGGCGACAAGCACGGGAACTACGTCCACCTGTGCGAACGGGAGTGCTCCATCCAGCGGCGGCACCAGAAGGTAATCGAGGAATCCCCGTCGGTGATCATCACCCCGCCGGTGCGCGCGGCGATGGGGAAGGTCGCCATCGATGCCGCGCGGGCGGTCGACTACGAGGGCGCCGGGACGGTCGAGTTCCTGGTGGACAAGGACATCAACTTCTACTTCCTCGAGATGAACACACGTCTCCAGGTGGAGCACCCCATCACGGAAATGGTCACCGGGGTCGACATCGTCAAGGAGCAGATCCGGATCGCGGCCGGCGAGAGGCTCTCCATCCGCCAGGAGGACGTGAAGCAGACGGGGCACGCGATCGAGTGCCGCGTCTACGCGGAGGACCCGGACAAGAACTTCTTCCCGTGTCCGGGTCTCATCACCTCGCTTCGGACGCCGGGCGGACCGGGGGTGAGGGACGATTCGGGGGTCTTCGAGGGGTTCGAGATCCCCATCTACTACGACCCGATCATCTCCAAGCTGATCGCCTGGGGAACGGACCGCCCGGAAGCCGTCGCCCGGATGAAGCGGGCGCTCAACGAATATGTCGTCACGGGCGTCAAGACGACGATCCCGTTCCACATCCGGGTGATGAACAACCGGCACTTCCTCGAGGGGAACTTCGACACGAACTTCATCGACAAGGTGTTTTTCCGGGAGGAGCAGGAACGGGACCCCCCCCACCCCGATGTCGCCGTGATTACCGCGGCGATCCAGCTCTACCTCGAAGAGAGGAAGCGTGCGATTGCCCAGCGGCCCGTGGAGACGGGAGGGCCCGTCTCGATGTGGAAATATTCCACCCGGCCCGGCATGCCGAAATCGCTGTAGGAGCGGCCCATGAACTACATTGCCACGATCGGGGACAAGGAAGTCAAGGTCACGGTGGAGGAGGTCGGGGTCGCACGGTACAAGGTGACGATCGACGGGAAGGAGCACCTGGTCGACGCCCACCAGGTCCAGGACAGCGTCTGGTCGGTCCTGTACGGCACGAATTCCTTCGAGGTGGACGTCCAGGGGAAAGAAGACGAGCACGAAGTGCTCATCGAGGGGGACTGCTACAAGTTCTCCCTCATGAACGAGCAGCGCAGGGCGCTCATCCGAGCGGGGGGGAAGGGGGCGGCGGGGAAGGCGCTGATCACCTCTCCGATGCCCGGCAAGGTGGTCAAGCTGCTGGTTTCCGAGGGGGAAGAGGTGAAGGCCGACCAGGGCGTGATCGTCGTCGAGGCGATGAAGATGGAGAACGAGATGAAATCCGCCATTTCGGGAAAGGTCAAGGAGATCTTCGTCAAGGAAGGCGAGGTCGTCGAGTCGGGGGCGAAGCTGCTCCTGGTGGAATAGGGGGACGAAATGCCGGCACGGAAGGGAACGAAGGCGGGGATGTCCCGCGTCGGGACGGCGAGCGCGCGATGGGAGAGGGAGGTCCTTGCTCCGGTGATGGCAAAGGCGCCCGAACGCCGCAAGCGCTTCGAGAGCACTTCCGGAGCGCCGGTCGAGCGGCTCTACACGCCCCTGGAACTCGAGGGCTTCGACTACCTGACGGACGCGGGGTTCCCGGGAGCGTATCCCTTCACCCGGGGCGTGCAGCCGACGATGTACCGGGGCCGCTTCTGGACGATGCGGCAGTACGCGGGCTTCGGCGACGCACGGGAGTCGAACCGGCGGTACCGCTATCTTCTCGACCAGGGCCAGACCGGGCTCTCGGTGGCGTTCGATCTTCCCACCCAGATGGGGTACGACTCGGACAACCCGGTTGCGTCGGGCGAGGTGGGGAAAGTCGGCGTCGCGATCGACTCGCTCGAGGATATGGAGGTCCTGTTCGACCAGATTCCCCTCGGGAAGGTGTCGACCTCGATGACGATCAACTCCACGGCGGCGATCCTGCTCGCCATGTACATCGCGGTGGGGGAAACGCAGGGGGTCCAGGCCGCGGCGCTGAACGGCACGATCCAGAACGACATCCTCAAGGAATACATCGCGAGGGGGACCTACATCTATCCGCCGGCGCCGTCCATGCGGATCATCACCGACATCTTCGCCTTCTGCAAGGACCGGGTCCCGAAGTGGAACACGATCAGCATCTCCGGCTACCATATCCGGGAGGCGGGCTCCACGGCCGCCCAGGAGATCGCGTTCACGCTGGCCAACGGGATCGCCTACGTGCAGGCGGCGATCGACGCGGGGATGTCGGTGGACTCCTTCGCCTCGCGCCTCGCCTTCTTCTTCAACGCCCACAACAATTTCCTCGAGGAGGTGGCGAAGTTCCGGGCGGCCAGGCGCCTGTGGGCCAGGATCATGAGGGATCGGTTCCGGGCGAAGGACCCGAGGTCCTGGATGCTTCGGTTCCACACCCAGACCGCCGGGTCGTCGCTCACGGCCCAGCAGCCGGACAACAACGTCGTCCGCGTGACCGTCCAGGCGCTCGCGGCCGTCCTCGGCGGGACCCAGTCCCTGCACACCAACTCGCGGGACGAGGCGCTCTCCCTGCCCACCGAGGACTCGGTCCGCATCGCCCTCCGGACGCAGCAGATCCTCGCCCACGAGAGCGGCGTGGGGGACACGATCGACCCGCTCGGCGGCTCCTACTGCATGGAGGCGATGACTTCCCTGCTCGAGCGCCAGGCGGAGGAGTATATCGCGAAGATCGACCGGATGGGGGGGGTGGTCCAGGCGATTGACCGGGGGTACGTCCAGAAGGAGATCCAGGACGCCGCCTTCCGCTATCAGCAGGAGATCGAGCGGAAGGACCGGATCATCGTCGGGATGAACGAGTTCGAGATCCAGGAGCCGAAGCCGGAGAACCTGCTCACGGTCGACCCGAAGATCGAGAAGGCCCAGCGCCGGCGCCTTGCGGCCCTCCGCAGAAGGCGGGACCACCGGGCGGTCCGGGACCGGCTCTCGGGCCTGGAGGCGGCCTGCCGCGGGAAAGAGAACCTTCTGCCCCCGATCCTCTCGGCCGTGAAGGCGTACGCCACGCTCGGGGAGATCTCCGACGTGATGCGGGCGGTCTTCGGCACGTTCCGGGGGAAGATCACGATCTGATCCTCCTTCATCCTTCCGTCGGAGGGGACCAGGCGGGCGGGTCCGGGTTCCGCATGCCCATCGATTTCTGATACATTGAGCGAATGGCAAACCTGCGGAAACCGGCGCGGCCCCTCCTTTTTCTTCTGGTGCTCTGCTCCATAGGAGGGTTCCCGGCCCCTCTTTCATCGGAACCGGGTCCGGGGGTCCGCTCCCTCGCGACGGAGCGCGCCGCAGCCCCGCCTTCCGGACCCGTGATCGCCGTCCTCTGCTATCACGACATCTCGGATGCTCCGGGCGCCCCCTCCATCACGATCACTCCGGCTCTCCTGCGTGCCCAGATCCGCGGGCTGAAGGAGGGGGGGTGGGCGTTCCTCTCCCTCTCGGAACTGCTCGCCCACAGGGAGCGCCCCGGGGATCTGCCGCCCCGGGTTGCGGTCCTGACGTTCGACGACGGGTACCGGAGTTTTTCCGACCAGGTAATCCCGATCCTCAGGGAAGAGAGAGTGAAGGCGACCCTGTCGATCGTCACGTCTTTCATCGACAACTCCCCGAAAGACTTGCCCCCCCTGATGACCTGGAAGCAGGTCCTGGAGGCGGACAAGAGCGGTTTCGTGGAGATCGCATCCCACAGTCACGGCCTTCATCGGTACGAGACGTCCAATCCCTATCGGGACACCGGCCCCTCCGTCATCACCAGACGTTATCTCCTGAAGGAGGCGAGGTACGAAGACCGGGCGGAGTACCGGGCGCGCGTCCGGGAGGACCTTCGGACGTCGCGGCGCATCCTTCGGCAGAAGCTGGGACATGAGGTGTCGGTCCTCGCCTGGCCGTACGGGGGACACAACGCGATGGCCCGCGGCATCGCGGCAGGGGAAGGATTCACGGCGACCTTGGGGCTGGACGGCGTACCCGCCCGGACGGAGGATCTGGCGGCGGGGTACATCCCGAGGATCATGGTGTACCGGGGAAGCCGGATCGAGGGAAAGGAGACCGGCTGGCTCTACCCGCCGCGCATCCCCGTTCGGGCCGCCCAGGCGGATCTGGACGAGGTGTACGATCCCGATCCCGAGGTCTTTCGGAGGAAGGTGGACCACCTCTTGGAGAAGGTTCGGGAGATCGGGGCGACGCACGTGTTCCTTCAGGCATGTCCCGATCCCGACGGCTCCGGGTTTTTCCGGGAGGCCTGGTTCCAGAACCACCAGGTTCCCGTTCGCGCCGACATCTGGTCGATGGTGGCGAACAAGTTCCTCCACAAGGGAATCCAGGTCTGGATCCGGGCACCTTCCATGAACCTTGCCTGGGAGTGGGAAAGGCACCCCGACTGGCGGATCCCTTTCCAGAAGAAAAAGGGAGGGAAACTCGCCACTCCCTGGTACCAACGCCTCTCGCCGGACCTTCCGGAGGCGCGCAACGCCGCGATCGACTTCTTCACGGACCTCGCCGTCTATCTGCCCATCGACGGGGTGCTTTTCGACGACGACGCCTACATGCTGGAAGGAGAGA
>DASUAN010000353.1:0-2426 GCA_035763765.1 Candidatus Deferrimicrobiaceae bacterium | reverse complement strand
GGTGTTCGTCGTCGGAGCAGGCGTAGCCGGGCTGACGGCGATCGCCACGGCGAAGCGTCTGGGGGCCGTCGTGGAGGCGTACGACGTCCGGGCAGCCGTCAAGGAGCAGGTGGAAAGCCTCGGGGCGAGGTTCGTGGAACTGGCGCTTCCAAAGGAAAGCGCCGAGACGGCGGGCGGCTATGCGAAGGCCCAGGACGAGGAGTTCTACCGGCGCCAGCGCGAGACGATGTCCCGGGTCGTCTCGGGAAGCGACGTGGTGATCACCACCGCGCAGGTCCTGGGGAAGAAGGCCCCGCTCCTCATCACCGGGGAGATGGTGGACAGCATGGCCCCCGGTTCGGTGATCGTGGATCTTGCGTCCGAGCAGGGGGGGAACTGCGAGCTCACGCGTCCGGGCGAAACCGTCTCCCGGCATGGGGTGACCGTCCTGGGACCGGTGAACCTCCCGGCGACCGTGCCGTTCCACGCGAGCCAGATGTACGCGAAGAACGTGGCCGCCTTCCTTTTGCACCTTTCGAAGGAGGGAAAGCTCGTTTTCGATCTCGAGGACCAGATCACCCGGGAGACGCTCGTGGCCTTCCGCGGAGAGATCGTCCACCCGCGCGTGCGTTCGGCCCTCGGGCTTCCCGCGAACGCGGGGATCGAAAAGAAAGGGGAATTCTCATGGAAGGATTGATCGCAAGCCTGACGGTGTTCGTCCTCGCGATCTTCGTGGGATTCGAGGTGATCACGAAGGTGCCCCCGACCCTCCACACGCCGCTCATGTCGGGCTCCAACGCCATCTCCGGGATCACGCTGGTCGGCGCCCTGCTCTCTGCCGGCCACCAGCACAGTTTGCTCGCGACCGTCCTGGGCTTCGTCGCGGTGGTCTTCGCCACCGTCAACGTCGTGGGGGGATTCCTCGTCACCCACCGGATGCTCGGGATGTTCCGGAAGAAGGAGGACCGGTGAGCGGCGCCCTGATCAACCTAACCTACCTCGCGGCCTCGGCCCTGTTCGTCTTCTGCCTGAAGGGGCTTTCCCACCCGCGGACCGCGGTGCGCGGCAACCTCCTCGGAGCGCTGGGAATGCTCCTCGCCGTGGCGGTGACGCTTCTGGACCGGCAGATCGTGAGCTTCGAGGTCATCCTCGCAGGGGTCCTTGCCGGGTCCGCCGTCGGGGCCGTTTTCGCCGTGAAGGTCCCCATGACGGCCATGCCCCAGATGGTCGCTCTCTTCAACGGGTTCGGGGGAGGCGCCTCCTTGCTCGTGGCCGGCGCGAGCTTCCTGGAGACGGTCTCGAAAGGCGGTCCGCTTCCCGCCCAGTTCCTGGTGGCCGTCGCCGCGACCGGGATCATCGGAGCGGTCACCTTCTGGGGAAGCCTCGTCGCTTTCGGCAAGCTGCAGGGTCTGGTCACCGAGCGGGCGGTCGTCTTCCGTGGACAACAGGCGGTCAATGCCGCCCTCGGCCTGGTCTCCGTGATCCTGGGGGCGTGGCTCGTTCTGCGGCCCGAGGATCCCGCGGGCTATCTCGCCCTGTCGGCGGTCGCTTCGGTTCTCGGGGTGCTCCTCGTGATCCCGATCGGAGGGGCCGACATGCCCGTCGTGATCGCCCTGCTCAACTCCTACTCGGGACTGGCAGGGGCAGCCACGGGATTCGTCCTCGGGAACAACGTCCTGATCATCGCCGGATCGCTCGTCGGCGCCTCCGGGATCATCCTCACGCGGATCATGTGCCTGGCGATGAACCGGTCCCTCGGAAACGTCCTGTTCGGCATCGGGGGGACCGTGGGAACCGGGGCCGCTCCGGGCGACGAGATCTACGAGGGGAGGGTGAAGGCCGCCTCCCCCGAGGAGGTGGCGATGGTGTTCGACGCGGCGCGGCGCGTCGTGGTCGTCCCCGGGTACGGGATGGCCGTGTCGCAGGCGCAGCACGCGGTGCGCGACCTGGCCAACCTCCTCGAGTCGCGGGGGGTCGAGGTGGAGTTCGCCGTCCACCCCGTCGCCGGGAGGATGCCGGGACACATGAACGTCCTCCTCGCGGAGGCGAACATCCCGTACGACCGGCTCAAGGAGATGGACGAGGCGAACCCGGGCTTCGCGCAGACCGACGTCGCCCTCGTGATCGGGGCCAACGACGTGGTGAACCCGCTCGCGCGCACCGATCCCGAAGGCCCGATCGCGGGAATGCCGATCCTCGACGTGGACAAGGCCCGCACCGTGGTGGTGGTGAAACGCTCGTTGAGCCCCGGGTTCGCGGGAATCCCCAACCCGCTGTTCGCCGCCGACAACACGCTGATGCTGTTCGGGGACGGCAAGAAGGCGATCCTCGACCTGGTCGCGGCGCTCAAGGAGTTCTGAAGGAATCCCCGGGATCCTCTCCGTCCTCCCGGACGCCGCCCCGCATCATCCCCGCCGGGCGCAGATGTGGTAAAGTTCTGGAAAGCA
>DASUAN010000352.1:0-6262 GCA_035763765.1 Candidatus Deferrimicrobiaceae bacterium | reverse complement strand
TGGCGAAAAAGGGACGGCGGAAAGCGGGTCGGAAATCGAAGCGCCAGGAGACCAACCCTCCGGGGGCGGTCGCGGAGCAAATCGTGCAAAAGGAGAAGAAGGCCGCAAAACCCGGAAAGGAGAAAGGGAAGAAGGACGGGAAAAAGGGGAAAAGGCGGGAGGGAATCCTGAAGGAACACACCGCGTTCGACAACATCGACAAGAAGAAATCGAAAAACCGAAGGGCTGTCTGGATCCGGAAATCGACCCTCCAGTACGAAGAAGAGCTTCACAAAATGCAGATCGAACTGTCGAAGTGGCAGCGATACGTCATCGAAAACGACCAGCGCTTCCTGATGATCTTCGAGGGGCGCGACGCCGCCGGAAAGGGGGGGACGATCAAGAGGATCATGGAGCATATGAATCCTCGGGGGGGCCGGGTGGTCGCTCTTCTCAAGCCCAGCGACCGGGAAAGGACGCAATGGTATTTCCAGCGGTATATCCAGCAGCTCCCGGCTGCGGGAGAGATCGTCCTGTTCGACCGCAGTTGGTACAACCGGGCGATGGTGGAACCGGTGATGGGTTTCTGCACGGACGAGGAACACAAGCGGTTTTTAAAGGACGTGCCGATGATCGAGGAGATCCTGGTCAAGAACGGAATCGTTCTGTTCAAGTTCTTCTTTTCCATATCCAAGGAAAAGCAGATGCAGCGATTCCAATCGAGGAAGAAAGATCTGCTGAAGCAATACAAGGTCTCCCCCGTGGATTTGATGGCGCAGGAAAAATGGGACGATTATACCGTCCGAAAGTTCCAGATGCTCAACGAGACCAACCGGACCATCTCTCCCTGGACGATCATCCGCTCCGACAACAAGAAAAAGGCAAGGTTGAACTGCATCAAATACATTCTGTCCAATGTCCAATACGATAATAAGATCTCCCCGGAGGAGCTCCAGGTCGACCCCGAGGTCGTCCTGTCGGGCATCGAGGAGATCAAATACATGGAAGACCACCTCATGTCGGGGATGGAACTGCCCGGCTGAGGCCGGTACGCTTCCTTGGCGCGTATGGTCAATTGCCCGGTCATACAGTATGATAAAAAACCGAATTCCGCTTTTCCCTGGTCGAGGCCGATGAAACCATCCGAAGGGGGTAGGGCATGAAAACGTCCGAGGCGGTCGCCATCATCCACCGGGGCATCTACCGCGAGAAGGATGCCATCAGCACGTACATCAAGTTCGCGAAGGCGGTAAAGGACCCCAAGGCCAAGAACGTCCTGATCAATCTCGCCGACGACGAGGTGGGGCACCTGACGAAGCTCGAAAGACACCTCATGAGCCTCCTCAAGGGGCAGCCGTGGGTTCTTCCCAAAGCGGAGGAGATCGAGGCGGTGGCGGCTGTGTTCGGCTCGAGCGCCTACGAGAAGCTGGAGATCCGTCCGGAGGACATCGCGATAGCCGACGAGGCGAAGATCCTCGAGATCGCCGTCCAGCGCGAGATCGTTGCAAACAAGTTCTACCTCGATTTGGCCGCCAAGCAGGAGTCCCCCGAGGCGAAGGAGATGTTCCTCTCCCTGGCCAAGGAAGAGGAGTATCACATGAAGATCCTCCAGGCGGAGATCGATTCCATCAGCCAGAGCGGATTCTGGTTCGACATGCAGGAATTCACGATGGAATAGGGACAGGGAGGCAAGCAACGGTTCCAGGGGCTTTCGGTCGGCTGCTGCGAGGAGGGGACCGTCTCATGATGGACAAGGATCTCCAAATCGACCTCTGGGCGTTGGTTTCCTCCCTGGGCAAGACGTTCGACATGATGAGTCCCGCGGTGTCGGACCACTGCCAGCGGGTCGCCTATCTTGCGTACCGCCTCGGCGAAGAGCTCGATCTTCCGCGCCGTGAACTGCGGGACATCGCCGTCGCCGGCGCCCTCCACGACATCGGCGCGTTTTCGCTGAACGAAAGGCTCGACCTGCTCGCCTTCGAGGAGCAAAACCCCTCGAAGCACGCGTTGGCAGGGTTCCTGCTCCTCTCCGATGTTCCCGTCTTTTCCCGGCCGGCATCCCTGGTGAAATTCCACCATGTGCCCTGGAATCATGGAAGGGGGGCGACCCAGGACGGGAAGGCGGTGCCGCGGGGAAGCCACATCCTCCACCTCGCGGACCGGGTGGCCGTTTTGATCACCGGAGGGCCGGAGGTGCTCGGCCAGGTAAAAGGCATCGGCAAGGCCTTCCGGAAGGGGAAAGGGGCTCTGTTCGTCCCCGAGCACGTCGAGGCGATGGAAAGGATCGCCGAGCGGGATTACGTCTGGCTCGACATCGCATCGCGGACCACGGAATCGGCGCTGCAGGAAAGCCTGGGGGAGCGCAAGGTCGCGATGGACTTCCAAGGGCTTCTCGCCCTCTCCCGCCTGATCTGCCGGATCATCGACTTCAAGAGTCCGTTCACCGCGACGCACTCGAGCGGCGTCGCGGCGAGCGGGAAGGCGCTTGCGCGCCTGGCCGGATTCTCCCCCCGGAAGGGGAGGATGTTCGAGATCGCCGCGTTTCTGCACGATCTCGGAAAGCTCGCCATCCCGTCCGAGATTCTCGAAAAACCGTCCAGGCTCTCCACGAAGGAATGGCACGTCATGCGCACCCATGTCTACTACACCTACCGGATCCTTTCTCCCATCCCGGCGTTTCGGGAGATCACCTCCTGGGGGGCGCTGCATCAGGAACGGCTGAACGGAACCGGCTATCCCTTCCACTATCGTGCCGATCAGATTCCGTTGGGAGCGCGCATCATGGCGGTCGCGGACGTCTTCACGGCGGTCACGGAGGACCGTCCGTACCGGAAGGGAATGGGGAAGGAGGCGGCCATCGGGGAACTGCGCGGCATGGTCGCGCGCGGCGAACTGGACGGCTCCCTGGTCGATCTCCTCGTGGACCACTTCGACGAGATCGACCGCCTCCGTGCGTCATCCCAGAGGAGGGCCGTGGAGGAGTACGAAAAGTTCACGGCCGCCCTTTCGTAGGCGTTTTCCCCTGAACCATTTCCGGGAAATCGTTCATCCCACAGAAGAATCCATCGGGTTTTTTTCCCGGAAGCCGAAGGCGGTGGCACGATGATCAGGAACGTCCAAGGGGTCGTCGAACCCCAATTCGTGACGGAGGGAGCCGGCGTGAAGTTGCGCCGGAGCATCGCGACCCGGAAGCTCGACTACCTCGATCCCTTCCTGTTGTTCGACCACTTCGGGTCGGAGAACCCGGCCGATTACCTGGCGGGGTTTCCCATGCACCCTCATCGGGGGATCGAGACGGTCACCTACATGCTGGCCGGACTGGTCGACCACAAGGACAGCCTGGGAAATTCCGGAACCGTCGGGGCGGGCGACGTCCAGTGGATGACCTCGGGCAGCGGCATCCTGCACGAGGAGATGCCCCGGCCCAAGGAGGGAAGGATGGTCGGGTTCCAGCTGTGGGTCAACCTTCCGGCGAAGCTCAAGATGACCCGTCCTCGGTATCAGGATGTTCCTTCCGAGCGGATCCCCGAGGTGGTCCGCCCCGACGGGGTCCGGGTGCGGGTGATCGCGGGCGAGATGGGCGGAGTCCGGGGTGCCGTGACGGAGATCTACGCCGATCCCGAGTATCTGGATGTGTCGGTACCCGCCGGCCGGACGTTCGACCATCCGGTACCCCGGGGACATACCGCCTTCGCCTACCTGTTCGAAGGGGAGGGCATCTTCGGGGACGGGAGCGAAGGAAGGGGAGGGATGGTCTCCGCGGTCCGTCTCGTCGTTTTCGGGGACGGGGACTTGGTTTCCGTCCGGACGGATGACCGCCCGTCCCGGTTTCTTCTCCTGTCCGGGAAGCCCCTTAACGAGCCGGTGGCACGGTACGGTCCGTTTGTGATGAACACGCAGGAGGAGATTGCGCAGGCCCTCGAGGATCTGCGCAACGGGACGTTCGTCAAATAGGGAGGCGAAAATGCGCTACAAGCTGCTGGGACGGACCGGGCTGCGGGTATCCGAGTTGTGCCTCGGGGCCATGACCTTCGGCCCGGAGTGGGGCTGGGGGGCGTCGAAAGCGGAGAGCCGCCGGATGTTCGAGGAATTTGCGAAGGAGGGCGGGAACTTCCTCGACACGGCGAACTACTACACCGCAGGCACCAGCGAGCGTTTCGTCGGCGAATTCATCGCTTCGGAGCGGCAGCGATTCGTCGTCGCCACGAAATACACGTTGAACATGCGCCCCGACGACCCGAACGCCGGCGGAAACCAGCGGAAGAACATGGTGCATTCGCTCGAAGAGAGCCTCCAGCGGCTCCGGACCGACTACGTCGACCTGTATTGGGTGCACGCGTGGGACCCGATGACCCCGCTGGAGGAGACGATGCGCGCGCTCGACGACCTGGTCCGGTCGGGGAAGATCCTTTACGTTGGAATCTCCGACGCGCCCGCCTGGGCGGTCTCGCGCTCCAATACCATGGCGGAACTCAAGGGGTGGAGCCCATTCGCGGGGTTGCAGATCCCGTACAGTCTGATCGAGCGGACCCCCGAGCGGGATCTCCTCCCGATGGCGAAGGCGTTGGACCTCGCCGTCACTCCCTGGGGAATTCTCGGGGGAGGCGTCCTGACCGGGAAATACAAAGCCGATACGCCCCGTCCGAAAGAGGCCCGGTACGGTTCCCAGGAGGAGTGGGGAAACCTCTACGTTACGGAGCGGAATCTACGGATCGCGCGGGAAGTCGAACGGGTCGCCGAGGAGATCGGACGGTCGCCGTCGCAGGTTGCCATCGCCTGGGTCCGGCAGCAGCCGCACGGAGTGGTCATCCCGATCCTAGGCGCGACGAAGCTTGCGCAGCTGAAGGACAACCTCCGCAGTCTGGAGTTCGCTCTTTCCGAAGATCACCTCCGCCGCCTGGACGAAGCGAGCCGTGTCGACCTGGGCTTCCCCCTCGCGTTCCTATCCCAGGTGCGGCAGATCGTCTACGGAAACACCTTCCCGCGGATCGACGACCACCGGCGGAGATAACCCGCTTTCCGTGGACGCAAATAAAACGGGGCGGAAACCCTCCGGGTTCCCGCCCCGCGGTCGTTCCTCCGGGAGCAAAAAACTCAGCCGATCAAGGCGCGCAGGTATTCCCGGTTGAGCCTCGCGATGAACTTCACATCGATGTTTTTCGGGCAGGCGGACTGGCATTCGTAGTGGTTCGTGCAGTTGCCGAAGCCGCACTCCTGCATCGCCTGGATCATCGCCAGGACCCGCTCCTGGGCTTCCAGCTTCCCCTGAGGGAGGGCGGCCAGCTGGGAGACCTTGGCGCCCGCGAAGAGCATGGCCGCCCCGTTCGGACAGGCCGCCACGCATGCGCCGCAGCCGATGCACTCCGCCGCGTCCATCGAGTACTCCGCGTCCGGCTTGGGGATCGGAATCGCGTTGCCGTCGGGCGCGCCGCCGGTGTGGGCGGACGTGTACCCCCCCGCCTGGATGATCTTGTCGAGGGCGGCCCGGTCCACCATGAGGTCCTTGAGGATGGGAAAGGCCCGGGCACGCCACGGCTCGATGTAGATCGTGTCGCCGTCCTTGAACTTGCGCATGTGGAGCTGGCAGACGGTGGTTCGCTCCTGGCCGCCGTGGGCAACGCCGTTGATGACCTGCGAGCAGACCCCGCAGATCCCCTCCCGGCAGTCGTGGTCGAAGACGATCGGTTCCTTCCCCTCCTTGATGAGGTCCTCGTTGACGACGTCGAGCATCTCGAGGAAGGAGTGGTGCTCGGTGATGTTCCGGGCGGTGTAGGTTTCGAATCGGCCGGGCTCGCCCAGCCCGTTCTGCCGCCAGACGATCAGCTTGAGGGTCATCGTTTCGTGTTCGCTGTGTCCGCTCATTATTTGTAGCTCCTTACCGCGAGTTTGACCTCCTTGAACTCCAGCGGCTCCTTGTGGACTTCGGGCTCGCTGTCGATCCCCTTGAACTCCCACGCGGCCGAATAACAGAAGGTTTCATCATCTCGCTTGGCTTCCCCGTCCTCGTACTGGTATTCCGCTCGGAAGTGGCCGCCGCACGACTCGTTGCGGTGGAGGGCGTCCCGGCAGAGCAGTTCGGCGAATTCGAGAAAGTCCGCCGTGCGTCCCGCGTTCTCCAGCTGCTGGTTGATGTTCCCCCCGTTGCCGGTCACCCGCACGTTCCGCCAGAACTCCTCGCGGATCGCGGGGATCTTCATGATCGCCTCGGTGAGCCCCTCCTTGCTGCGGGCCATTCCGACGTTGTTCCACATGAGGGTGCCCAGTTCCCGCATCAACTCCGTAA
>DASUAN010000351.1:0-6949 GCA_035763765.1 Candidatus Deferrimicrobiaceae bacterium | reverse complement strand
GTTCCGGCATAACGGCAAGGACGCCCGATGGATTTCGATCTCTCCCCCGAACATGTCGCCCTCCGGGACACGGTGAGATCCTTCGTCGACAAGGAGGTCCGGCCTCATGCCCGCACCTGGGACGAGGAGGGGACGTTTCCGGCAAAGACCGTGGCGAAGCTGGGGGAGCTCGGGCTGATGGGCGTGATGGTCCCCGAGGAGTACGGGGGATCGGGAATGGACACGATCAGCTACTCGATCGCGGTCGAAGAGATCGGGAAGGGGGACGGGTCGCTCGGCCTGACCGTCGCCGCCCACAACTCGCTGTGCACGGCCCATCTTCTCGCTTTCGGCTCCGAGTCGATCCGGCGGAAATATCTGCCGGAGCTTGCCTCCGGGCGGATGCTCGGGGCGTGGGCCCTCACCGAGCCGGGGTCGGGATCGGACTCGCTCGCCATGAAAACCAGGGCGGAGTGGAGGGACGGGCGCTGGTTCCTCAACGGATGCAAGATGTTCATCACGCAGGGAACCGTCGCGGGCGTGTACGTCATCCTCGCGGTCACCGACAAGGAGAAGGGGAGGGACGGGGTGACCGCCTTTCTTGTCGAGGCCGGGACCCCCGGGCTGTCCACGGGGAAGACCCTCCACAAGCTCGGGATGCGCTCCTCCGACACCGCCGAACTGGTGTTGGAGGATCTCGAAGTGAAGCCCGGCAACGTGATCGGGGAAGTCAACTCGGGGTTCCGCGACACGATGCGGAATCTCGCGGGAGGACGCATCTCCATCGCCGCCCTGGCGGTCGGGATCGGTCGGGGGGCGCTGGAGGAGGCCGTCGCCTACGCAAAGGAGAGACACCAGTTCGGGCAGTCGATCGCATCGTTCCAGGCCATCCAGTGGATGATCGCGGACGCGGGAACGGAACTCGACGCGGCGTCGCTGCTCACATTCCGGGCCGCCTATCTGAAGGACGCCGGGAAGCCGTACGTGCAGGAAGCGGCGATCGCGAAGCTTTTCGCCTCCGAGGCCGCCATGCGCTCCACGATCAAGGCCGTCCAGATCTTCGGAGGGTACGGGTACATCCGTGAATATCCCGTGGAAAGGCACATGCGGGACGCGAAGCTGTGCGAGATCGGCGAAGGGACCTCGGAGGTGCAGCGCATGATCATCGCCCGGCGCTTGATCCGGGGGAACTGACCCCGATGCCCGTCACGGCGAAAGACATCCTCTCCGGCGACATCCAGGCCGCCGCGCGCCTCATGCGGGACCTGGACGACGAGATTCCCTCCGCGCACCGGACGCTCAAGGCGCTGTACCGCCACACCGGCCGGGCCTACATCCTGGGGGTCACGGGAGCCCCGGGAGCCGGGAAGTCCACCCTCGTGGACTGCATCATCGGGCATCTCCGCGAAGAGGGGAAAACCGTCGGGATCGTCGCGATCGACCCCACCAGTCCGTTCTCCGGCGGAGCGATCCTGGGCGACCGAATCCGCATGCAGAAGCACGCACTCGACGACGGCGTGTTCATCCGGAGCCTGGCCACCCGGGGGCACCTGGGGGGCCTCTCGAAATCGACCATCGACATCGTGAACGTGATGGACGCCATGGGAAAGGACGTCGTCATCATCGAAACCGTCGGGGTGGGGCAGGACGAGGTGGAGATCGTCAAGGTGGCCCACACGAACCTCGTTCTCGTGGTGCCGGGCCTGGGGGACGACATCCAGGCCTTGAAGGCAGGAATCCTCGAGATCGCCGACATCTTCGTGGTGAACAAGGCGGATCGGGAAGGGGCCGACCGGACGAAGCAGGAGCTCGAGACGATGGTCTCGATGAACACCTACGGGGAGGGGGACTGGGTGCCCCCCGTCATGCCCGCCGTCGCCCAGACGGGCGCCGGCGTTCCCGAGCTCCTCGCCGAGGTCGACCGGCACTGGAAGTTCGTCTCCCGCGAGGAGAACCTCTCGCGGTACCGCAGGGAAAAGGCAAGGGTGGAGCTCATGGAGATTCTCAAGAAACGGCTCATCGAAAAAGCCGTGGACGACCTCGCCCGGGAAGGAGTGCTCGACCCCCTGCTCCGGGATATCGCCCGAAAAACCCGGGACCCGTACTCCATCGCGGAGAAGGTGGTGGACCATCGGTTCACCTTCCACCTGACGGAGGAGGGGAAAGGGAAGGGGGACCGCGAAAGACGATGACGAAGATCCGGAAAGAGGGAGAGATCGAATACCGGTTCGAACCCCCGGACGATTTCCGGGCGTTCGTCAGGGACAGGAAGAGCCGGAAGGCGGAACCGAAACTGTGCTCCGCGAAGGAGGCCGTTTCGGCCTTCGTCGCCGACGGGGATTATCTCGTCTACGATTTCTCCAGTCTCACGAGAGGTCCCCAGTCGCTCATCCGCGAAGTCATCCGGCAACGAAAGAAGGACCTCTGGGTCGGTGCGGAGTTCACCCTCCACGAATCCGCACTCCTGACCGGGGCAGGATGCGCCACGCGGATCGACGTCGGCTTCCTGGGATACGGCAGCTACATCGGGCAGGCGGTCTGCGAAGGCCGGGTAAGGGTGTACGAGTGGACGAACGGCGGCCTCGCGCTCCGGATGCTCGCCGGCGCCCGCGGGGTCCCTTTCCTTCCGACGCGGGATCTTCTCGGCTCGGACAACATGGGCGTCTCCGCGGCGAAGGTGATCGCCGATCCGTACACGGGCCTCCCCGTGGCCGTCGTGCCCGCCCTGAACCCCGACGTCGCCTTCATCCACGTCCACCAGGCCGACGTTTTCGGCGATGCGCGGATCTTCGGAACGAACCTGTTCGCCCTCGAGGCGGCGATGGCCTCCCACCGCGTAATCCTTTCCGCGGAGGAGATCGTCGACCCCGAGGAGTTCCGGAAGGACCCGATGCGCACCACCATTCCGTTCTTCCTCGTCGACGCCGTGGTCCACGCCCCCTTCGGCGCCTATCCCGGAGCAATGCCGGCAAGATACGAGATCGACCTGGCACACGTGGACCGGCTCAACGGAATCCGGAGCGAGGATCAGATGCAGAAGTACCTGCACGAAACCGTCTACAGCGTGGCCGACCACGAGGAGTTCCTCGACCAGCAGGTGGGCGCGAGGAGGATGAGGGAGCTCCGCGCCCGGGCGACCATCATCGAGGGATACCGGTGAACTGTTCCCCGGGAACTCTGGCTCGCGGGGGGGGTCCCGGGCAACAGCGCAGGAGTAAGCATTAGGAGGACATTGATGCCGCGCACGGTCGAGTTCACCGACACGGAGTTCATGATCGCCCAGGGGGCGCGCCTGCTCGAAGACGGCAAGACCTTCTTCGTCGGATGGGGGATCCCGCAGGTCGTGGCCATTCTGGGGCAGAAGCTCTACGTCCCCGACGTCATCCAGCTCTTCGAGTTCGGGGCGATCGGTCCGCAGTCCGTCCTCCCGTTCGTGCGGGGAACCATGGGAGGGCCCCAGAACACCTTCCGCTCCCTCCAGTGGCTTAATATGAACTGGGCGTTCGCCTATTCCGCCTCCGGATACATGGACTTCGGCATGCTCGGCGCCCTCCAGGTCGACCCGTACGGAAACATCAACTCCACGTTCCTCGGAGGGACGTACGAACGGCCGGAGCGCCGGTTCGCGGGAAGCGGCGGCGGGAACCAGGTGGCGTCCCACTGCTGGAAAACGATCATCGTGATCAAGCACGAAGGGAGGCGATTTGTCCCCAAGGTCGAATTCCTCACCTCGCCCGGATATCTGACCGGCCCGGGAGCGCGGGAGAAGGCAGGGCTGCCCGCCGGCACCGGCCCGTATCGCGTCGTCACCTCGAAGGCGCTCTTCGGATTCGACGAAGAGACAAAGCGGATGACCCTCCTGGCCGTCCTCCGCGGCCTCGACCCCGACGACGTGGTGAAGGATATGGGATTCCGGCCCCTGATGGCCAAGGAGATCGATGAGATTCACCCCCCGACCGACGAGGAACTCCGCCTTCTGCGGGAGGAAATCGATCCTTCCCGCTTCCTGATCGCCGGGGAGCCGATGTCGGCTGTCATCTGACGTTTTCCGCCTGCCTTGCGACCGGTGATCGCATTGAATCGCCCCGGTCGGGTGCTATAATGAAAAACCATGGCCCGGCGCGTGTACATCGAGACCTTCGGGTGCCAAATGAACGAGGTGGACTCGGCGCGGATGCTCGCTCTTCTCGGGATGGCGGATTACGTGCCCGCGGGATCCCGTTCCGAGGCCGACCTCGTCCTGCTGAACACCTGCAGCATCCGGGAGAAGGCGGGGCAGAAGATCTACAGCGCCCTCGGGCAGCTTCGGAGGTGGAAGAACAGCGGGGAAGGGCGCCTTCTCGCGGTGGGGGGATGCCTGGCCCAGCAGGAGGGGCAGGCCCTGAAGGAAAGGGCGCCCCACGTGGACATCGTGTTCGGCACGCACAGCATCGCTCGTCTGCCCGAACTCGTGCGCCTCGCGGAAGGGCAGGCGGCGCCGGTCTCCACGGAACTTTCCGGAGACACGAGCCATTGGGACGTCTATCCGTATCTTGCGGAGGGGGCGGCGAGCGCCATGGTGACCGTCATGCAGGGCTGCGACAACTTTTGCGCCTATTGCATCGTCCCCCATGTGCGGGGCGGCGAGATCAGCAGGCCCGCGGCGGAGATCTTCTGCGAAGTTCAGGCGCTGGCGGACCGGGGCGTCTGCGAGGTGATCCTCCTGGGCCAGAACGTGAACTCCTACGGGAAAAAAGAGGGGGAGATCTCCTTCCCGGCGCTTCTCCGGAAGATCTCCCGCATCCGCGGGATCCGAAGGATCCGGTTCCTCACTTCCCACCCGAGGGATCTGAACCAGGAGACGATCGGCCTCTTTTCCGAAATCGAAGCCCTGTGCCCCCACATCCACCTGCCGATCCAGGCGGGCTCCGATGGGGTCCTCTCCTCCATGGGGCGCGGGTACACCCGAAAGGAATACCTCGGGAAGATCGATGATCTCCGCCGGGCGAGACCGGGAATCGCGTTTTCCTCGGATTTCATCGTCGGTTTCCCGGGGGAGACGGAAGACGATTTCCGGGAAACGCTGGCGGTCATGGAGGAGGTGCGGTACGATTCCTCCTTCTCCTTCCGGTTTTCCCCGCGTCCGGGAACCCGGGCGGCCGGGATGGCCGAGGCCATCGCATCCGAAGAGGCGAGCGAGCGGCTGTACCGCCTCCAGGCACTCCAGGACCGACACACACGGGAACGCCTCGCGGCGTGCGTCGGGAAGGAGATGGAGGTGTTGGTGGAAGGGAAAAGCGCAAAGGACCCGAAACGTCTGTGCGGCCGGACCCCCTGTTACAAGACCGTCAACTTTTCCCCGATCACGGACGGTCGAGGGGGGTTGCGCAGCATCCGAATCCGGTCCGCCGGGCACCATTCTCTCTCGGGCGAGGAAGGAGGACCGCATGGTTAAGGAAATGCAGGTGCTCGGGATCACGATCGATCCGGTCACCCAGTCCCCCATCGTCATCTTGCGGGACAAGGAGAACCTGAACACGCTTCCGATCTGGATCGGCGTGCTCGAGGCGAACGCGATCGCCGCGGGGCTGGAAAACCTCCAGCTGCCGCGACCGATGACCCACGACCTGTTCAAGAATCTCCTCGACCAGATCGGAGTAAAGCTTTTGCGCGTGGAAGTCACCGACATCCGGGAAAATACGTATTACGCAGCTCTGCACATGGAGGTGGGAGGAAACCCGGTAATGATCGACTCCCGGCCAAGCGACGCGATCGCCATCGCCATCCGGATGGAGGTCCCGATCATGGTCCGGGATGCGGTCATTGAGAAGGCGCTGCGGGTCGATTCCGGAACGTCCGCCGAGGGAGAAAAAGACAAGTGGTCGGAACTCCTCGAGAAGATGGATCCGGAAGATTTCAGCAAGTACAAGATGTGACCTAGCCCCGCATGGATGTCGCCCGCATACTGGTCGTGCAGGACCGGGAGGAGTCCTCCCGGGACCTTCGCCTCACGGCCTTCGACCAGCCGGTCGAATTCTCCTTCTGCTCGTCCGCCCGGGTGATCCGGGGAGAGATCGACCTTACTCCCTACATCGCGATCGTCGCCTCTCTCGACTGCGATCACCGGTCCCTCGTCGATTCCCTCCGGGAGGGGCCCGACGACGGTCCTCCGCTCTTCCTTTTCCGAAGCGATCCGCCGCTCCAGGACATCGCCCGGTGGCTCACCTGGGGGAAAATGCAGAACGGGGCCGATCCGGCGGTCGCGATGCGCCTCCTCTCGGAAAGCGTGGAATACTATTCCCTCGCGTCCCTCTATCAGCGATGCCTGAAGATCATGGCGTGCCAGGACGAGGAGAAGTTGCTCCCCCTGATCGCGGATACGTTCACGCACGAGATCGGAGCCGAAAGCGCCGTCATCTGGATCGCCTCCCGGCACGACCCCGACGAGATGATGATCGGCTCCGTCCGCGGACTCATCAGCATCAACGAGGAAGGATCGAGGTTCTATCTGTCCCAGACGGACTGGGCGGACGCCGTCGCGAAGGGGAAGCCGTTCCTGTTCCCCCTCGCGGAGGAGGGGGCATCCGGGGCACAGCGTCCGATCGCCGGGACGAATCTCTACGTTCCCCTCCTGTATCGGGAGAAACCGATCGGACTCGTGAAGATCGGCGGTCGGACCGATCGAAAGCCGTTCAGCGACCGGGACACTTACGTCGCCTCGATCATCGCGGGATACGCCGCGTCGGCCTGGATCAACATCACCCGCCTCGTTCGCATGGAGAGGGTGTCCCTGCGCGACACGGAGACCCGGGCGTACTCCACCGCCTTTTTGTCGGACTACTTCGAGAAGGAACGGTACAAGGCGGGGAGATTCCGCAGGCCCCTTTCGGTCGTGTATCTCGTCATCGACAACCATTCCCGCCTCCTCGAGCAGACCCGGGAGACGCTCGTCGCGGGTGCGCTTTCCGCCTTGGTGGACGCCGTGAACCGG
>DASUAN010000350.1:0-4301 GCA_035763765.1 Candidatus Deferrimicrobiaceae bacterium | reverse complement strand
CCTACCCCAACGACCAGCTCCCTTCCACCCTGTGGTACCACGACCACCTGATGGACTTCACCGGGCCCCACGTCTGGTTCGGAATGGCGGGGTTCTACCTCATCACCGATGATTTCGAGGAGAGCCTTGGCCTGCCCGGCGGCGCGTACGAGGTCCCCCTGGCGATCCAGGACCGGAACTTCGACGCGGACGGAAATCTCGTTTATGCCGGCAACTTAAACGGGGAGGTGGGGAACACCCTTCTCGTCAACGGGACGGTCAATCCCTATTTTTCTGTCGCCGCCCGGAAATACCGGTTCCGGGTGCTCAACGGGTCCAACACGCGGGCGTACCGGCTCGCCCTGAGCAACGGACAGCCCTTTTCCGTGCTCGGCATGGAGGGCGGGCTTCTTCCTTCCCCGGTTGCGGTATCTTCCATAACGCTTGCGCCTGCCGAACGGGCGGATCTCGTGATCGATTTCACCCCGGTTGCCGTGGGGCAGAGCGTGGCGCTCCGGAATCTTCTGGGATCGGGGGGAACCGCGCAGATCCTTCGGTTCGACGTGGACCGGGCGGAAGCGGACGACAGCCGGGTTCCGCCGTTTCTGCGCCCCGTCGAGAAGCTCGCCGAGGGCGATGCCGTCCGGACCCGCGGCTTCACGCTGTCCGGGGGGATGATGGGAGGCCTCTGGACGATCAACGGGAATCCCTTCGACCCGGATCGCGTCGACGCGGATCCGAAGCTGGGCACGACGGAGATCTGGGAGTTCCGGAACCTGTCCATGATGGATCACCCGGTCCACGTGCACCAGGCGATGTTCCAGATCCTTGCGATCAACGGGGCTCCTCCCGCTGCGACCCACGCCGGCTGGAAGGACACGGTGAACGTCCCCGCCATGGGCAGCGCCCGGATCATCGTGCGTTTTTCCGACTACGCCGGGAGGTACGTGCTCCACTGCCACGTGCTCGAACACGAGGACCGTGCCATGATGGCCCGTTTCGACGTCGTTCCCTGAGGACTTCGACCGCACCACGCGGATCCCGGCTGCCTCCCGCAAGGCCGTGCCGGGGAAGTGAGGATTCGCGCCAAGCCCGAGCAGCCCCGTTCGGCATCCTCCGTGCATTTCATCCCCGCAAGATTTTGATTCCATTGGGAAAGCAGATGTTTTTGTTGGTACACCGACCGGATCTCGGACTCTCGGAGTCCGGAAAGAAGAACCGTATTGGGCATATGGGTTCGGCTAAAGCGAGAGCGGCGACCATTGACAGGTCAGGAACGATCCCCTATCATGAACGTCGCAGTGTTGGCATAGCATACCAACATGCCAAGTCAGTTGGTTGTTCATGAGAAGGCCGTAGACGAACTGGGGAATACGATTGAAAAGAAAATCTGGAAGGTTCCGGTATCGGAGAATTTCCCTCATGGATACAAATACTCGTTGGCATATATCGTCCACGGGAAGAGGGTCGTCGGGTACGACAACGCTGAAAGGAAAGGGGACCACAAGCATATTGGGGGGAGGGAATATGTATATAAGGTGAAAAGTCTCCGACGTCTTGTCCGCGATTTTCAGAAAGATGTTGATCGTTACCGGGAGAGGCACTATGAGGGTGAAAAGAGTTCGGATCGGTATTAAGGACATGGATAGTTTCCTGGACGATTTTGTGAGAACCGCTCAAGCGATCGAGAGGGGCGAAAAAGTCAAAACGACGAGGGGGATCTATTTCACAAGCCTGGAGGCGTTTCGAAAAGTGCTCACCCCCCAAAGGATGAGTCTCCTGCGTCTGATCCGGGAGGAAAAGCCGGGTTCCCTCCACCAGTTGGCCCGTTTGTCCCGGAGGAACATCAAGAACGTTTCGGATGACGTGAAATACCTTGCTCAGGTAGGGCTGATCGAGGTGAAGGAATCCGGAAAGAAGATTTCGGCGCTCGTGAACTACGACAAGATCCTCCTGGAAATAGCCGTCTGAAGAGAAGGCAAACTGCGACGGCACCTGTCTCCTCTCCGACTTCGACCACACCTGGCGCCTTTTGGCCGCTTTCTGCGTCGCCGCGCCGGGGGCGTAAGGGTTCCTGCATCCATCAGGTGACCGAAATAGGAACCGACGAAGGACGGACAGGATTGGCGACGGGGGAAGACATTTCCCGAATGCGGGACGATTCCAAGCCAAATATTGACCCAATATCGTTTATGTGCTACACATGGCATGTAATGTGCCACATGGTACCATAGGGGCGGTACGAAGGCGCCGCAGGGAGGATTCAGGATGAAAAAGATGTCGGTCCGCGAGGCGAGGCAGGCGCTTTCCCGCCTCGAGCAGGTTCTGGAGGAGGAAGGGGAGGTGACGATCACGCGCCGCGGCCGGGCGGTCGCGCGGGTGGTCTCGGTGGAGGGAAAGAGGGCGATCCCGTCGCACAAGGCGCTGCGGGCGAGCATGCCCCGATTGCGCAGGGGAAGCGGCAGGCTCGTCCGGGAGGACCGGGATGCCCGGTAGGGAGATCGTCTATTTCGACACGAGCGCCCTGGCGAAGTGGTACCTGAACGAGGAACTTTCCGACGAGGTCGAGCGGTACATCCAGGAACACGGTCCGGTCGCGATCAGCGATCTGACCGCGGTGGAGATGCGCTCGCTGCTTTCCAGGCGCCGGCGGGAACGGGAGATCGACATCAAGACCGAGACCCGGGCCTTCGCGGTGTTCGAGGAGGACGTCCGGCGCGGCTTCCTCATCCGGAATCCGCTCCCGGCCACGCTGGCCGCCGGGGCGGTCAATCTCATCGCCTCTTTCCCCGATCTCCCCTTGCGCGCGCTCGACGCGATGCACCTGGTCGCGGCCCAGGAGATCGGCGCCGGCGTCTTGGCCACCTCGGACCGCGTCATGGCGGAAGCGGCGGAGGCGCTGGGACTTGCGGTCGTCCGTTTCCTCGAACGCAGATCCTGAACCGCCCGGCGGAAGCGTCAACGGGGATGCCAGGGCGGGAATGCACGGCGGGAGCACCCTGTCGCCCGACCGGCTTCGACCGGGGAGACTTTTTCCCCCTTTTGGAATCTAATTCGGGACCCTTGGGGGGGTCAAATCGGGAGGGAAAGGAGCACGGGGATGAAGGGGTTCGGCCGATTCGGGTTCGGATGGGTCGTTTTCGGGATGGCCATGGCGGTCTTCGGGGCCGAGGCGGCTGCCGCCTCGGGGTTCATGGAGACGAAGGCGGAATACTCCGCGGACCAGTACATGGGCGACGGGAGCCGCGTGGTGAAAAGCCGGATCTACCAGGCATCGGGGAAGTCCCGGATGGAGATGGAGGAGGGGGGCGGCAGCCAGGCGATCATCACGAGGATGGATCGGAAGGTCGTATGGATGCTGATGATTCCCGAGAAGATGTACATGGAGACGCCGATGGGGAAGGAGGAGAAGACCCGCGACGTGCGGCAGTGCTCCTACACGTCCCCGAAGGAGGCGGGAAAGGAGACGGTGAACGGGATCCCCGCCACGGTGAGCGAGGTCGAGGCGACCTGTCCGGACGGGTCCTCGTTCTCGGGAAAGATGTGGACCAGCCGCGAGGGGATCCTCGTCAAGCTGGATGCCGTCGCGAAGGGGAGCGCGAAGGAAAAGGGACAGCGGGTCCTGATGGAGCTTAAGAACCTCAAGATCGGGAAGCAGAACCCCGCCCTGTTCGAGGTGCCTGCCGGCTTCGCGAAGATGGAAATGCCGACCGGGGCACCCGCCGGGGGTTTTAGTCTGAAGGAGATGATGAAGCCGAAGGCGGAGGAAACGAGCAAGCCGCCCGCCGAGCAGCCGCGGGAGGAGGGCCGTGCGTATACCGCCCAGCCGCGGGCCGAGGAGAAGGGGGTCCTCGACAAGGCCCTCGACACGAAGAGGAAGCTCAAAGGCCTGATCGGCTGGTAGGCGGATGCGGGTTTTCCGGGGAGCCGCCCTCGCGGCCCTGCTGATGGCCGTCCCGGCAGGGTCTCTCGCGGGGGCGCCGGACCCCTTTCCCTCGATCGCCGCTTCCTACCTGGTCCGGCTCAACGGGACGACCCTGTGGGCCCACGAACCGGAACGCCCGCTCCCCCCGGCCAGCCTCACCAAGATCATGACCGCCCTTCTCACCCTCGAAAGCGGGCGCCTCGACGAGGTCGCAACTGTTAGCTCCGCCGCGGCCCGGGAGACCGGATCCCGGCTGGGGCTTTCGCCCGGCGACCGGATGCGGGTCAAGGAGCTGCTGGCGGCGACGGTGATCGGATCGGCCAACGACGCGGCCCGGGCGCTGGCCGAGCACCTGGCCGGAAGCGAGCGGGAATTCGTCCGGCGGATGAACCGGCGG
>DASUAN010000349.1:0-2902 GCA_035763765.1 Candidatus Deferrimicrobiaceae bacterium | reverse complement strand
ATCTCGTACAGACTGCGGGTCAACTGGAACTTCCCGAAGCATCCCGCCGAGAAGACCACCCCCACCGACACGACGAGCGCGAGCGCCACCACCTTTCCGAACCATCGTTTCCCCATCGTCTCCTCCCTGTCGTCGGAATCGGATCTGGACCATTGTAAATCCGGACGCGAACTCCTTCAACGCAAGAGAAAAGATCTCGAGGGGATCAGGGAAACCATGCGGGAAGGGGGTCTCTTGCGTGGGATCCGCTCACCCCCCGGGAGCGACGCGGACGGCAACCGCCCCCGCTCGTTCCTGGCCCGTGGGGGGAACCGATATAGTACAATTGCCCGGGGGGTGTTCTTGACCGGGAAGCGGACAACCATCATCAAACTCTTCGTCTTTCTTGCCTTTGCGGGTGCGGTGGCGTACGTGCTCCTGTTCACCCCGTCGGGGAACCGGCTGCTGTCCCCGCAAGGACGGAAGGAACTGGTGGGGCAGATCGACCTGCTGGTCCGCGCCGCGGGTCCCTTCGGGCCGGCGCTTTTCATCCTGATCTACGGCCTCGGGGTCCTCGGGCTTCCGGCCACCCCCTTCAACGCCGCGGGGGCATTTATCTTCGGGAAGGCGACGGGCACCGTCTGCAACATCGTAGGGGCCACCCTGGGCGCATCCGTCTCGTTCGTCCTCGGGAGGTATTTCCTCCGGGACTTTGCCCACGGGTTCCTCACCGGGAAGCTCGGCGAGCTCGACCGGCGAGCGGAGCGGCACGGGTTCTCCCTGGTCTTCTACCTGCGCATCGTCTGGTTCCCCTTCATCGTCCTCAATTACGGCGCGGGGGCCACGCGGATCCGCTTCTCGGACTATTTCTGGGGAACGCTCCTCGGAACCATGCCCGCCATCGTGATCACCTCCTACTTCTTCGGAAGTCTGAAGGAGATCGTCGCAACCTACCGCGGCCCCGTGGACCTGCTCCAATTCAACGTCCTGTTCCCCGTGGCGCTGCTCGGGTTCTCCTTTCTCCTCCCCGGCATCGTCCGGCGGATCCGGGGGGAACCGCCTTCGGAAGCCGCCCCCGCCACGAAGAACGAATGACGCGTTCCGAAAGCGAGCCGGCGGTCTGCGTCATCATCCCCGCGCTGAACGAGGCGGCGACGATCGCCGCGACCGTCCGCTCCGCGCGCGAGGCGGGAGCCGACGAGGTGATCGTGGTGGACGGCGGAAGCCGGGACGGAACCCCCGATGCGGCACGCCCTTTCGCCGATGCCGTGATCTCCTCTCCTCCGGGGAGGGCCCGCCAGATGAACGCCGGGGCAAGGGCGGCGAGGGGAGCGGTCCTTCTCTTTCTCCACGCGGACACGA
Organism: Candidatus Deferrimicrobiaceae bacterium; assembly: GCA_035763765.1. GTDB lineage: Bacteria > Desulfobacterota > Deferrimicrobia > Deferrimicrobiales > Deferrimicrobiaceae > CSP1-8. The sequence goes on along the minus strand of DASUAN010000349.1, from coordinate 1,561 downwards.
CGATGCCCGCGGGCTCGGTCGGTCCAATCCGGGAGACGATGGAAAAAGACGGCGTCCTCGGGGGGGCCTTCTCCGTGCGCCTCGGCGTCTCCCCGGGCGCCTCCCTCTTCCGGAAGGGGGCGCTTCGTCTCACGGCCCGGATGATCAACCTCCGCGCACGGCTCTTTCGCGCCTACACCGGAGACCAGGGGATCTTCCTCCGCAGGAACGTCTTTGAGAACCTCGGGGGATACCCCGAGGTCCCCCTCATGGAGGACGTGGAACTTTCCCGCCGGCTCACCCGGCGGGGGAAGACGGTCCTGCTCCCGGTCCGGATCACCACCTCCGCGAGGCGTTGGGAGGCCCACGGCACGCTGCGCACGGTCCTCCTCATGTGGGGGCTCCGCCTGGCCTACCTCCTGGGGATGTCGCCCGAGCGTTGCGCCAGGATCTACGGGCGGAGGCCGGGGGGATGAACCGCTGGTTCCGCGTGGCGGGAGGGGTCGCGATGAACCTGTGCTTCGGAGCCGCGTACGCGTTCAGCATCTTCCTCGCCCCCCTCCAGCGGGAGTTCGGGTGGACGCGCGCCCAGGTTTCGCTCGCCTTCACGCTCTCCATCGCGTTCATCGCGGTCGGAGTCCTGACCGGGGGACGCTGGCACGACCGGAAGGGGCCTGCGCCGGTGGCCATCACCGGGGCGCTCCTCTTCTCCGCGGGGATCTTCCTTTCCCGCTATACCCATGCGCTCTGGTGGCTCTACTCCTGCTACGGGGTCCTCGTGGGTTTCGCCAGCGGGGTCGGGTACGTCTGCCCCCTCGCGGTGGGGATGAAGTGGTTTCCCGACAAGCGCGGGCTGGTCACGGGCCTCATGGTGATGGGGTACGGGGCGGGAGGGGCGCTGATCGCGCCGCTGGCCGGGCTCCTCCTCCACCGATACGGGTGGCGGGACACCTTTGCGCTGCTCGGCCTCGGATTTCTCGTGGTCACCACGGCGGGGTCGTTCTTCCTGCGGAATCCCCCCGAGGGGTGGCAACCGAAAGGGTGGATTCCCCCTTCCCCGAAGGCGTCCCCGTTCCATTCGCCGCGGGACTACCCTCCCGGGGAGATGCTCCGGACGGGGACCTTCTACCGGATGTGGATCGCCTACGCGCTGGGGACGACCGCCGGCCTCATGGTCATCGGCCACCTCGCGGCGTTCGCGGAGGGGTCGGGGTTCTCCGCCCGCGAGGCGGCCCTGTCCGTGGGGATTCTGTCCGTCGGGAACGGCTTCGGGAGGATCGGCTCGGGGTGGCTGTCCGATCACATCGGCCGGACCCGGACGCTCGCCCTCGTCATGGGGGGGACCGCCCTGCTCCTCCTCCTCGAGCCCCGGGTGGGAACGGTGCCCCTGCTCTACGGGTCCGTCTTTCTCATCGGCTACTGCTACGGTTCGCAGCTCGCGGTGTTCCCCTCCGCGACGGCGGACTTCTTCGGGATCCGGAACCTGGGGAACAACTACGGACTCCTCCTCACCGCGTGGGGGACCGCAGGGATCATCGGTCCGATGGCGGGGGGGAAGATCTACGACGCGACGCAAAGCTAC
>DASUAN010000348.1:0-18101 GCA_035763765.1 Candidatus Deferrimicrobiaceae bacterium | reverse complement strand
GGGCTTTCCTCGACGACCGGGAGACCGGGCGGCTCGCAGAGGATGTCGATGGTCGTCTGTTCGAATTCCGCGGCCGCCATCTGGGAGGCGACGAAGCGGTTCCAGATCAGCTCGTACAGACGAAACTGCTCGCGGCTCAGGAACGGCTTGACGATCGCCGGGGAGTACTCCATCGACGTCGGGCGGATCGCCTCGTGGGCGTCCTGGGCGGACTTCCGGTTCCGATACACGTGGGGTGCCGGAGGAAGGTAGGCCTCGCCGTGGGCCGCGCGGATATGCTCCCGCGCGGCATCCACGGCCTCGGCCGCCACACGCACGGAATCGGTCCGCATGTACGTGATGAGGCCCACGAGCCCCGCACCGGGAACGTCGACTCCCTCGTAGAGCGATTGGGCGACCATCATCGTCCGGTAGGAGGGCATCCGGAGTTTCCTCGCCCCCTCCTGCTGCAGCTTGGAGGTCGTGAACGGCGGGGGGGGAAAGCGACGCCGCATCTTCTTCCGGATCTCCCGGACGAGGAACGGACCGTTCTCCACCGCTTTCCGGAGGGCAAGCGTCTCCTCGCCGGTCCGGGGCCGGATCTTTTCTCCGCCCGCCTCGACGAGCTTCGCGGTGAATTCCGGGGGCACGCTTCCCGCAAATCGGGCGGTCAGCGACCAGTACTCCTCGGGGACGAAGGAGGCGATCACCTTCTCCCGTTCCCAGATGATCCTCAAGGCGACGGACTGGACCCTTCCGGCCGAAAGCCCGCGGCGGACTTTCTTCCAGAGGAGAGGACTCAAGGAATACCCCACGATCCGGTCGAGGATGCGCCTCGCCTGCTGCGAGTTGAACTTGTTCCGGTCGAGGGGGAGGGGAGCCGCCATTCCCTTTGCGATCCCTTTTTTCGTGATCTCATGGAAGAGAACCCGCCGGACCTCCGGGGGCTTACTTGCCGCCCCCTTCTTCCTTCCTCTTTTTGCGCCGGCATCGCCGTCCCGGATCGCCTCGGCGATGTGCCAGGCGATCGCCTCCCCCTCCCGGTCGGGATCGGGTGCGAGATAGACCGTCTTCGCCTGGCGCGAGGCGTCCAGGATCTCGTTAAGCACTTTCTTTCGTTCCTTGATGACGATGTAGGAGGGGACGAACCCTTTTTCAATGTCCACGCCCAGACGGCTTTTCGGGAGGTCCTTCACATGCCCCATGGAGGGAAGGACCTGATACCCTTTCCCGAGAATCTTCTTGATCGTCTTGGCCTTGGCCGGAGATTCGACGATGACGAGCGACTTGGCCATTCTTCCTCCTGGGGCGACAAGCTACGCGCGAACGCGCAGATGCCTCCCGGATTTCGACATGTTTTTATAATAATCTCCCCTCCGTCTTTCAAGCAATTTTCTGAACTCCATGTCGAGAAGCCGGGGCAGAAGTTCCTGAACCGGGACATTCAGGGACCCGGCGATGTCGTTCACATGCCGCTCCACCGACAAAAACCGGAGGATGCGCCGCTCGAGATCCCCCTCCCCTTCCTCCTCCCCGAGGGCCCCCTTTGAAGAGGAAAGGCACGGTCCGCCCGTCCACCCGAGAGCGACCAGCACATCATCCACCCCCGTGACCATCGCGGCGCCTTCCTGCAGGAGCCGGTTGCTTCCTTCCGCGTGGGGGAACAGAGGGCTTCCCGGCACGGCCATGACCTCCCTTCCCTGTTCGAGGGCGAATCCCGCCGTGATGAGAGCCCCGCTTTTCGCCGGAGCCTCCGCCACCACCACCGCCCTCGCCATCCCGCTGATGAGGCGGTTCCTCGCGGGGAAACGCCATGGGAGCGGCTGCGTCCCGGGGGGAAACTCGGAGACGACCGCCCCCCGGACAAGGATCTTCTTCCTCAGTCGCCCGGACTCGGGGGGATAGAGGACGTCCACCCCGCAACCGAGGACGGCGACGGTTTCACCCCCCGCCTCGAGCGCCCCCTCGTGGGCCGCCGCGTCGATCCCTCGCGCCATTCCGCTCACCACGGATACCCCCCGGAACGAGAGATCGGCCGCCAGGCCCCGGGCGAATTCCTTCCCGGCGTCGGTGGGGGCGCGGCTTCCGACGACGGCCACCGTCTTCCCGCAGGCCGTGCCTGACCCCCACCAGTACAGGACCAGCGGAGCATCCGCAATGCTTGCCAAGAGGGGCGGGTATCCTTCGGAGCCGAGGGGCACGATCCGCACGCCGGCCCGGGCGCACGCTTCGCGCACCTCTTGCGCCCTCTCTCCGGCTTCCCGGGAACCCGCCGCCTCGATCCCCTTCTGCAAAAGGGAGCGTCCGGGAAGCGAGTCGCCAACGGGACGGGCAGCCGCGGGACCGCGGGCCGCCCCCAGCCATGCGAGATGGCGGGCCGTGAACCCCTCCACGAGGGATAGCCTGAGAAGAATGTCGTCGGGCGTCTGCTCGGACGGCATGCCGCCTGGGAAACCTCCTGCGGTTTCCCTTCGCCCCATCAAGAGGTGTGCCGCGCCCTGTGCGATCCCCGTGCCTATCGGGATCCGGCGTCCCCCCCGCGCGCGACCGCACCCGCCGGGAAGGACTGGGTAGCCGAGGTCACATACGCGGTGGCCGAACCTGGCAGGACCCGGACGACCACCGCCTTCCCTACTTGGATTCGGACGTCCCGGGAACCACCGTTCCACGTCGCACGGTCCCTGCCGTCGTAAACGCGGAAGACGTCGCCCGGGGCCACGCCCGATTCGGACCCCCGGTCGAGATAGACGAAGTCGCCCGTCGCCAGTTCCACTTTCAGAGACCGCCCGGTGATGACGAACGCCTCGACCCCGCCGGACCCCTCCCGCAGAAACACCGGTGCGTAGGAGGGGATCTCCTCGCGAATCAGGTCTTCACGGGAGAGGTCCTCGAACGACTTGCGGACGATCGCTTTGGTCCGGCCGTCATGCTTTCCGGTCACCTGCAGAACGCCCACCAGGTAGCTGACATATCCGGAAACCGATCTCGCGGTACGGGAGCGGACCGGACCGCGGACGCGGTATACCCCGAGGATCTGGTCTTCGGGGATCTCCTTGTTCAGGGCAAGGTACACCTTGTCCCCTTCCGAGAACGCGATCTTGGGCTGCTCTCCTTCCCGGATTGCGCCGATCCCCGACGGACGCTCCGGGGTAAACGCTCCGGCGCGCACGAACTCCTCCGGAGGGATCGAAAGGGTCGGCTTCGTCTCGACGGGCGCCGTTACGACCTCGCCGGAAGGAGGCGTCGCCCCGCCACGATCTGCGGGAGGGGCGGGCTCCCGGATCTCCCAGACGTATTCCCGGGGAGAAGGGGGAAAGACCACGACCTGGATCCCGGGATAGATGTAATGAGGGTTCGTGAGGAACCGGTTGCGCTCCCAGAGTTCTGGCCAAAGCCAGGGGGATCCGAGGTACTTTCCGGACAGATCCCAGAGCGTATCCCCCTTCACCACGGTGTGAACGAGTCCTTCCCGGGGTTCCACGGGATTTGCCGCCGGCGTACTTTCCTGCGCGGAAACGGCCGCCGGAAGGAAAAGGATCGCGCACAGGACCGCAAGAACCGAACACCCAATGCCCCGTCTCTTCATTCTCCACCTCGCGCATCCCCCGGCTCGGGGACGCAAAATTATATCTCAATTATGCTAACTATTATGCCTGATACCAAAAATTACATTTCATTTTGAGGGGAGTCAAGCCCATTCTTTCCCGGGCGTCCCGGCGGAAGGAAAATAGCCCTCTCCCGCCGTCGCGGATCGCAGGCACCCCCCGACAAGAAATTCCCGCGTTGGTCCGCTTCCTTCGGGTGATGGCGAGGGGGGACCGTTACGCCCACCGCAGGCGGAGAAACACCTCCCGGTTCCCCCTGGGGCCCTTCACGCGGCTCTCCGCCTCGCCGACCACGGAGAACCCCGCCCTGCGAGCGAACTTCGCGACGGCGCGCACGGCCCCTCGCCTTTTCTCCTCGTCGCGGACCACCCCGCCTTTTCCGACAGCCCCCTTCCCCACCTCAAACTGGGGCTTGACCAGGGCAATGACCTCGGCGCCGGGATCCAGGAAGGCACGGAGCGGAGGCAGGATATGACGCAAGGAGATGAAGGAGACGTCAACCGTGGCGAGGGAGACCTTCTGCGGGAGAAGGTCGGGCGTCGCGTAGCGAAAATTCACCTGCTCCAGCACGACGACTCTCGGGTCGCGGCGGAGAGCGTCGTCGAGCAGGGATTGTCCCACGTCGACCGCGTAGACGAGAGCGGCTCCCCGACGGAGGAGACAATCCGTGAACCCCCCGGTGGACGCCCCCACGTCGAGCGCCACGGTTCCCGAAACCGAGATCCCCAGGTCATCGAGCGCTCCGGCCAGCTTCTCGCCGCCGCGCGAGACGAACGGCCGGGGCGCCGTGGCGATCTCGATCTCCTGTTCGGAACCGGCGGCGGCTCCGCACTTCGTCACGACCTTTCCCGCGAGGAGAACGCGGCCGGCCAGGATGAGCCCCTGCGCCTTCGCCCGCGTCCCGGCGAGTCCTCTGGCCACCATCTCCGCGTCGAGGCGGTTGCGTCCTCCTCCCCCGCGGGAAGACCGGCTCCTTCGGGAAGCGGGATCAGACAATCTTCTCGAGCCGGGACCGGATGCCGCTGAAGATCGACGGGAGGAAATGCCGCCCCTGGGAACAGAGACGCACCGCCTCCGCGATCACCGCGTCATCCGACAGGCCGTACGCCTCGCGGAGTTCGGTCTGCGACCCGTGCTCCACAAAGGTGTCCCGGATACCGACCCGGTGGAACGCCTGGGGGTGGACTCCGTGCTCCTCGAGCATCTCGAGGACGGCGCTGCCGAACCCCCCCGCGAGGATGTTCTCCTCAACGGTCAGCACCCGCCCGATGCGCTGTACGAGGGGGACGATGAGCGAGTCGTCCATCGGCTTGACGAAGCGGGCATCCACCACGGCGGCCGAGATCCCCCGTTTTCCGAGTTCCGAGGCGGCGGAAAGGGACGTGGCGACCGCCGCACCGACGGCAAGAAGGAGAAGGTCTTTCCCTTCGGTGAGCAGTTCCCCCTTTCCCCAAGGCACGGGCTCCGGATCCGCCGGAATGGAGACCCCCACCGTGGTTCCCCGGGGATACCGTATGGCGATGGGCCTGCCGGCGCGCACCGCGGTCCGAAGCATCCGGACCAATTCCCCTTCGTCCCTCGGCGCCATCAACGAAAGGTTCGGGATGTGGCGCAGGTAGGTCAGGTCGAACACCCCCTGGTGCGTCGACCCGTCGGCGCCGACGATCCCGCTCCGGTCGATGGCAAAGACGACGGGAAGCCTCTGGAGGCAGACGTCGTGGACGATCTGGTCGTACGCCCGCTGGAGGAAGGTGGAGTAGATCGCCACCACGGGGATCTTCCCCTCCCGGGCAAGCCCCGCCGCGAAGGTGACCGCATGCGATTCGGCGATGCCGACGTCGAAGAACCGGTCCGGGAAAGCCTCCCGGAATTTGACCAGGCCCGTTCCGCTGCACATCGCCGCGGTGATCGCCACCACGCTCGGGTTTTCCTTCCCGATCCCCAGGATCGCGTTCTCGAACACATCCGTGTACGTGGGGAGCGCCCCCTTCTCCGCGCCGTTCCCCGTCACGGGGTCGAAAGCCCCCACGCCGTGGAACCTCTCGGGATTGGCTTCCGCCGGCGCATATCCTTTTCCCTTGGAGGTCAGCACGTGGACGAGAATCGGCCCCTCGAGGTTCTCCAGGTTGAGGAAGGTCCCCACGAGATCGTCGAGGTTGTGACCGGAGATGGGACCGACGTAGGTGAACCCGAGCTCCTCGAAGAGCAGCCCCGGCACGATGAACCCTTTGGTGAGTTCTTCCGCCCTCTTTCCGATCCGGGCGAGCAGCTTCCCGTGGGGCATCGACTTAAGGATCGTCTCGACGCGCTTCCGGAACGAGGTGTAGAACTTCCCCGTCATCATCCGGTTGAGGTATCCCGAAAGTGCCCCGACGTTCGGGGAGATGGACCACTCGTTGTCGTTCAGGATCACGATGAGGTCCCGTTTCTGGTGTCCGGCCTGGTTCAGCCCCTCGAGGGCGATGCCGGACGTGAGCGACCCGTCGCCGATCACCGCGATGACCTTGTGGGTCTCCTTCTTCAGGTCTCTCGCCACCGCCAGCCCCAGCGCGGCGGAGATGGACGTGCCCGAGTGCCCCGTCCCGAAGGCGTCGCACGGACTTTCCTCGATGCGCGGAAATCCGGAGATCCCCCCGTAGGTGCGAATCGTCGGAAAAACGTCCCTCCTTCCCGTCAGGATCTTGTGGGCGTACGCCTGGTGTCCGACGTCCCAGATCACCCGGTCCCGCGGGCAGGAAAAGACGTAGTGGAGCGCGATCGTCAGCTCGACGACGCCCAGGCTCGACGCGAGATGGCCCCCGGTTCGGGCGATGCTTTGAACGATCAACTCGCGGATCTCGGCGGCGACCTCCGGAAGTCTCTCCTTCGGGATCTTCTTCAGGTCCTCCGGGGAGTGGATCCTCGACAGATGGTTTCGCGTCGTCACCTCACGCTCTCCTCGTGGCCACCATCCGGACGAGCTCCCGGAGGATTTCCGCCTCCTCCCCGAACCCAGAGACCGCGCCGAGGGACTCCCGGCGAAGCGATTCCGCCCTCGCCGCGGCGGCGGCCATTCCCAGGGCGGCCGGATAGGTGAGTTTCCCCCGCTCCCGGTCCTTTGCCACCGCCTTTCCCATCTCCTCGAAACTCCCCGTCTCGTCCAAGATATCGTCCGTGATCTGGAACAGAAGGCCCAGCGCCCTGCCGAAGCGCGAGAGGGCTTCCACCTGCTCCCCCGTCCCTCCCCCGAGGATCCCTCCCATCGCGGCGGAAGCGGAAAGAAGGGCCGCGGTCTTTCGCAGGTCGATCTCCTCGATGTCGGAGGCGATGGCCGGGCCGGCGGACCCCTCCCGCGTTGGCGGGTGAAGGTCCATCATCTGGCCGCCCGCCATCCCGGAAGCACCCGCAGCGCGCGCCAGGAGCGCCGACGCGCGAACCACCCTCGACGGTTCCCTCCTCGCCAGGGGAGATTCCCCCATGACCCGGAACGCCTCGGTCAGAAGGGCATCCCCCGCAAGGATGGCCGCCGCCTCGCCGAACGCCCTATGGCAGGAGGGCCGCCCCCGGCGGAAATCGTCATCGTCCATCGCCGGCAGATCATCGTGGATCAGGGAATAGGTGTGCACGTACTCCACCGCGCACGCGAACGGAAGCAGGTCCTTCTCCGCGCCCCCCACGGCGGCTCCCGATGACAGGAGGAGCACCGGCCGGATCCGCTTTCCGCCCGAGGTCAAGGAATATTCCATCGCCTCGCGCAGGGGGGCCGGAATGGGGCATACCTCCGCGGAGAGGTACCCGAGGAGGCTCTCCTCGACCAGGGCCCGGAACCGTTCGAACCCGGCCGTGCCGGGGTGGCTCCCGGTCGCCTGCACTTCACTCCTCATCCCCGAGAATGTCGGCCTCGTCTTCCGTCCCGGCGACGATCCCGCCGGGCTTGCGCATCAGCAGCTCGATCTTCCGGTCGGCGTCGTCGAGCCGCTTCTGGCAAAGGGCGGACAGCCTCATCCCCTCCTCGAAGAGCCGGATCGACTCCTCGAGGTTCGTCTTCCCCGATTCCAGCTTTGCGACGACGTTTTCGAGGCTCTTCAAAGCCTCCTCGAAGGTTGGATCTTTCCCCTTCGCCGACATCGTACCTCCCCAGAAAACATTTTATTATATTTCCTGTTCCCACAATCGGTCAACGCGGAGGAAGGGCGTAAAGCAGCGCCGGGTCGATCCTGCCTCCCGCGGCCCGGACGCTGAAGTGCAGGTGGGGCCCCGTCGCCCGACCGCTCGACCCGACCGCGCCGATCCTCTCCCCGCGGGCGACCTTTTTCCCCTCGGTGACCGCGTACTCCTGCAGGTGATAGTAGACGCTGAACACGCCTCCCCCGTGGTCCAGGACCACCGAGTTCCCGCCGAAGAACTGATCCCCGGCGAACGCCACGGTCCCGTCCGCGATCGCCACGACGGGCGTCCCCTCGGGAAGGTCGACGTCCACGCCGGCGTGCGGGCTTCGGGGCTCCCCATTGATGATCCTGCGGGCGCCGAACCCCTTCGGACGGAAATCGCCCACCGGAGGCAGGAACGGGAATCTCCACGCCGGGTCGGACGGGATTCCGGAAAAACGGCCCGCCAGCGCCTCCGCCTCCCGGCGGATCCGGTCCAAGGTCTCCGCGTCGAACTCCGTCATCGCCCTGGGGAGGGTGAGCTCCTGAACCGGAAAGGTCCCTTCCCGGACCTCGATCTCCGCATCGAACCGGACCGTGCCATCGTCCCGCGAGGCCCGGACGGAGAGGACGGTCTTCCCCGGGGGCTCCTGCAGATCGATCCCGATCAGCCCCAGGAAACGGCCCGGGCCTTCCTTACGCATCGGGATCTCCTGCCCCTTCCAGATCATGACGACATGGTCCGCCCCGGGAAGGGGCGATGCTTCCACGACCACCGGTTCCCCCTGGATCGGCTGCCCGGTCGACATCCGGACCGGGGAATCCCCTTTCGCGCCGGAAACCGGCAGGCTCTCGACTCCAGAAGCCGCATGGGACAGGAAGGGAAGGAGCAGAAGGAGGGGGAAAGTCGCCGGTTTCACCCGCTGCCGCCTTCCACCACCGCACCGAACGCCCCGTCGGCCACCTGGATATCCACCGCGTCGCCCGGGACGACCTCGGAGGCGGAGCGCACCGCGCGTCCCGTTCCCCGATGCGTGGCGATGGCGTATCCCCTGGTGAGAACCGACCGCGGGTCCAACGCCGAGAGTTTCCCCTCCAAGATCTCGAGCGCCCGTCGGAATGCGGTCCGCTTCGCGTCGGCCTGCCTCGCCGCACGCTCCGCGAGGACCGCGAGATCCCCCCGCTTCCGGGAGACCCACGCCGTGGGGGAATGGACGCGGACGGATCCGGAGCGGGCCGACACCGCCTCCCTCCACCCCCGGGTCCTTTCCCGCAACGACTCGAGAAGCGCGTCGGTCCGCTCCACGACCTCATACCGCCTTGCCTGGAGGAGGGGGCGGGGATCGGCCAGGGCCAGAGCGGCGATCCGCCACTCCCGGCGATGCGTCTCCCTCACGTACTGCTCCGCTCTCCGAACACGGAGGGACAAGGTCGCCACGCGCTCCAAAAACTCGGCACGGTCGGGAACGGCGACCGTGGCCGCGGCTGTCGGCGTCGGCGCCCGGTGGTCCGCCGCCAAATCCGCGAGCGTAAAGTCGGTCTCGTGCCCGACGGCGCTGATCGTCGGCACGGGCGAGGACGCGATCGCCCGCACGACCGCCTCCTCGTTGAACGCCCAGAGGTCCTCCACCGAGCCGCCGCCTCTCCCCACGATGATCAGGTCGACCCCGCCTTGCGAAGCGAGGGCGGCAAGCGCCTGCGCGATATCTCCGGCCGCCCCCTCCCCCTGCACCATCGACGGGGCGAGGGTGATCCCGATCGCCGGCCACCTCCGCCGGGCGACCCGGATCATGTCCCGCAGCGCCGCGCCCTCCCGGGAGGTCACGATCCCGATGCGCGCGGGGAATCGGGGAAGCGGCCTTTTCCTCGCGGGATCGAACAGCCCTTCTGCGGAAAGCCTGGCCTTTCTTTTCTCGAGCTCGAGCAGAAGGGATCCGAGGCCACGCACCTCGACGGACTGGGCGTAGAGCTGATACTCCCCTTTCCTTTCGTAGACCCCCACGGATCCGGTGACGACCGCCATCTGCCCGTCCCGGATCTCCCCGAAGACGAACCGCTCCCTCCCCCGGAACAGGACGACGCGGATCTGCGCCCCCTCGTCCTTCAGGGAGAAATAGCGGTGCCCGGAGGGGTAGACCTTGTGGTTCGAAACCTCCCCTTCCACGCGGACGAACCGGAAGGAATCCTCGAGACATTCCTTGATGCTCGCGGTCAGCTCGGAAACGGTTACCACGCCCCGCGAAAATTCCTTCCCGGCGGGGCCGGCGGGGGGCGGGAAGAGGGGGCCGGAAGAATCGCCGCTCATGACGGCCGCTCTTTCGCCAGCAGCTCTTCCAGCGTCACGGCCCGGATTCCTTCCGCCTCCAGGTCCGGTACGAGGTCGAGGATCACCCGCAGGGACTCTTTCCTCCCGTGGCAGACGAGGACCGCTCTCCCCTTCTCTTTCGCGATCGACAACGTCCGCTTCCACTGGACACGCATCTCCTCGGGCTGCATGTCGGCGTCCAGATAGACATCGCGCCTTGCGACCGGAATCCCCGCCTGCAGCGCGGCCTTTGCGGCAATCGACCGGGAGGTGGTCATGCTGTCGAGGAAGAAGAGGCCTTTGGACTTGAGAAGGGCAACCAGCGCCGCCATGGAATCCGGGTCGGCGGTGAACGCCGATCCCATATGGTTGCTGACGCCGGCGGCCCAGGGATTCTCCGAGATCATCCGCCCGAGCAGGTTACCCATCTCCTTCCGGTCCATCCCCCGGCGAAGCCGAAACCCGTCGGTGGCATCGGAGACGTCCCCTTCCGGCTCCATCGGGACGTGGATCAGCACGCCGAAGCCGCGCGCGTGGGCGGATTGAGCAAGCCTCCGGGAGGAGGGACCGAAGGGGATGACCGCCAGCGTGATCTTTTCGGGGAATTTCAGCCACTCGGCATCTCTTGGGGGGTCGTACCCGCAATCGTCCACGACGATGGCGATTCGGGGTTGCGGCCCCGTCCCCGGCGGCAGAACGGGAAGAGCAGGGGTGGCGGGCCCCTCACCCCCGGACGGTGGGGGCGACGCGGAAGATTCCTCCTGAGGCGGGGTCCATCCGCCGGTCCGGCTCTCCCCCCCCGGCATCAGGATCGCCGCACCCGCGGCGAGAAGACCCGCGAGAAACGCCGCGGCCATCAGCGGCCCCCACCGCCAGCCCTCCCCGGCGTTCCCCCTCCTTCCGGTCCGGCTGCGCTTCATCCCTTCCCGGATCGGGCCACGTCAGGAAGCCTTCGCCTTGTCGAGAAAGCGGGTTTTGAAGATCTCCCACCCCTTCAACAGTTCCACGGCCCGCTCAAGCTGAATGTCCTTCTCCTCGCCCTTCCTCGCCTCCGAGACCTGGGAGGAGGGATCCTTCCCGTCCTTCGCTCCCCCCGGCTCCTCCTTCCGCAACTTGATCTCCGTCGGGGATAGCGGTTCCTCCGGAGACTCCTCGGCCTCCTCCTCTCCCTCTCCCCGGAGATGACGCTGGATGTCTTTCTCCCGGATCGGTCCGGGATGTCTTCCCGCCAATGGTTCCCGGCCGTCGCGGACGGCGATGTCCGGCTCGATCCCCTTCGCCTGGATGGACCGGCCGTTGGGCGTGAAGTACCGGGCGGTGGTGAGGCGGAGGGCCGATCCGTCCTCGAGCGGAAGGATCGTCTGGACCGATCCCTTGCCGAAGGTCTGCGTCCCCAGCACGACCGCACGGCCGTGGTCCTGCAGCGCACCCGCAACGATCTCCGATGCGGATGCGGAGCCGGCGTTCACCAGGACGACGATCGGGAATCCCCCGTGCGTCCCGTCCTGGTGGGCGGAATACTTGAATTTCTGCGCCTCGATGCGTCCGTCGGTGTAGACGATGAGCCCCGATTCGATGAACTTGTCCGCAACCTTCACCGCCTGGTCCAGCAAGCCTCCCGGGTTGTTGCGCAGGTCGAGCACGAGGCCGCGCAATCCGCCCTTCCCCTTCTTCTGCTGCTGAATCGCTTTCTCCAGCTCGTTGTCGGAGTCCTGCTGGAACTGAAGGAGCTTGATGTAGCCGATCCCCTCTCCCAGGTCCTTCGCCTTCACGCTCTTGATCTTGATGATGTCGCGGGTGATCGTGAACGGCCGGGATTCCGTGAACCCCTCCCGCATGATCCGGATCGTCACCTTGGTCCCGGGCTCGCCCCGAAGACGCTTGACGGCGTCCATCACGTTCATGTCCTTGGTGGATTCGTTCTCGATCTTGACGATCTTGTCCCCCGCCTTGAGACCCGCGCGGAACGCCGGCGTGTCCTCGATCGGAGCGATGACGGTGAGGGTGCCGTCCTTGATCCCGATCTCGATCCCGAGCCCCCCGAAGACTCCCTTCGTCTCGACTTCCACCTGCTTCAGCATTTCCGGGGTCAGGTAGGAACTGTGCGGGTCCAGCGTCTGGAGCATCCCCTTGATGGCCCCCTCCACGATCTGGTCCATGTTGGGCTCTTCCACGTAGCTCGTCTGGACGGCGGAGAGGACATCCCCGAAGATCTTCAGTTTTTCGTAGACGACGTTGGCCTGGGCCGTGCGGCGGTCGGCCACGAGGTCCCCCGAGATGAATCCAACGAAAAACACGAGGATGACGGCCGCAGGCCCCCACCACCTTTTCCCTTTCATGAAACTCCTCCTTGAACCCGTAGAATGCATCGTCTCCGCGCCTCACCTGGAAAGGGGGACCACCGCCGTGGGATCGATGGCGGTTCCCGCAGCCCTAAGTTCCAAGTATAGCACCGATTTCCCGTCGGAGCTTTCGGGAAGGCGGCCGATGTTCTGCCCGGGAGCAACAACCTGCCCCTGGGCGACGGTGAACGACTCCGCCTTTCCATAGACGGAGAAAAGTCCGGTGCCGTGCTGGATGATCAGCACCTTGCCGAACCCGGAGACCGTCCCCGAAAAAACGACGTTCCCTCTCCCGATCGCGCGAATCGGGGATCCGGAGGACGCCTCGATCTCCACGCCGTGGTTCTCCACCTCGACGTCGAAAACGGGGTCCCGGTACTTCCCGAACGGTCCCACGACCTTGCCCCGCACGGGAGCCACCAGCCCCCCCGGGACGCCCGAAAATCTCGAGGGACCTCCCTCCCTTCCCCGGGGGCGCCGCCGCTCCGCCTCGCGCGCCTGACGCTCGATCCGGGAGACGAGCGCCTCCATCCTCGCCAGACGCGCCCGGAGGGCTTTGAGCTCCTTTTCCTTCCTTTCCTTCTGGGTCCTGATCTGCGCGAGCCGTTGCGCCTCCTTCTTCCGCTGGGACAGAAGCGATTCTCCCACCTTCTTCTCCCGGGAAATCCGCTTCTCCGACAGCTGGACCTGCCGCTCGATCCCCGAGAGAGCGTTCTCCTTCTCCTCCTTGTCAGCCGAGAGACGGCTGTACTTTCCCGACTCCGAAGCGAGCAGCCGGTTCGTGAAATACCGCAGGCGCTCCCCATGGGGCTCCAGGGGGAAAAGCCCCGAGGTCTGCCTCTCCTCGAGAAATGCCAAGGCCGCCGCCCGTTCCAGCCCGCGTTCGGTGCCCTCCCGCGCCTCGTCGATCCTGCGCATCTCGGATTCGGCTTTTTCCATCTCCCGGGCAAGCGCGGAAAGCTTCCCGTCGATCCGCGCGATGAGGCGCCGCTGTCGGGTGAGCCGCTTCTGGAGGTCGTCGACCTTGTGGCGCGCCGACCGTTCCCTTCGGAGGGCCTCGTTGAGTTCGGCCGCCGTCTTCTCCGCTTTCTTCCGCATCTCGGTGAGGCGCGCCTTCTCCTTTCGGAGCCTGTCCTGCGTGCTCTCGGCGGACGACGCTCCCGGCGGGAGCAGGATGCTCAAAACCATCGCCAGGCAGAGGACGGATCTTGCCCGCGGAAGGAAATCCGTCATCGTCCCTTGGAGAACGCCGAGCGCCATCCGGCGAGAGACAGCAGCCCCTGGACCACCGTCGCGGAAAGGAGGAAGAGGACCACGGGAAGGGCAAATCTTGCATCGAGCAGCTCCTGCGCGGGGCCCACCCCGACTCGAAGGAGGCGGAAACGAAGGGACAGGAAGTAGAGGGCGCCACCGGAGCAGGCGGTGGCGAGCAGGATGAGGACCCCACCGGTGACGAACGCCCCGGCGGTGCGTTTCGCGGCGATCCGGCCTTCCGGCACGCCGCGGTCCGCGAGGAAGGAGACCTCGGGGAAAAGCCTGGCCGCGCGGGATTTCTCCTGCATCGAGAGAATGACCAGAAAGACGGCGCACATAAGCGCGAAACCGATCCAAAGAAGGACGTTGGCCCAACGCTTCATCCGGAGCAGCCGCGGCATGGCCGCTCCGCCCGAGAGGACCTTTTCCACCTGCGGGAGAGGCTCGAGCGCCGACCGGACCTCATCGATCCCCTCTTCGGACACGCTCTTGGGACGAAGACGGATCTCCACGTACCCCGGGAGGGGGTTCTTTCCCATGCCCCGGAGCGATTCGAGTCCCGGGTACGTAAGCAGGAATTCCTTCCACGCCTCTTCCGGGTTCCGGTATTTCGCTTCCCGGACCGGGGACAACGCAACCACTTTTCCCTCGATTCCCGTCCCCTCCTCGTCCGGAACGCCGACGCGCAAAATGGCGGTCATCGTGTACTGCTCGGAGAGAAACCGGTCGACCCCCCCGGAGAGAAGCATCGCCAGGAAATAGGAAGCCACGAGGAAAGCGAGCAGAAACCGCCCTGCGGTTTCCCGACCCATCGATCGGCCATGGAAATTCCAGTCGATCCACAGTAGGGAAGGACCGCTCAATCCGCACCCCCTTCCATCGGCAACCGGCCACCCGGCGGCATCGGATCCCCCTCCGCCTTTCGTTCCGCGGACGTTCCCCCTCCCAGTCGGTGGAAGGTGAACGGTTCCGCGTTCAGAGGGGCGGAAATCGTCATCCCCACCCACTTCTCCGGCAGATGGCGTTCCATCATGACGATCGTCCTCTCTTCCCTCCCCAAAGCGCGCAGCAGCGCCCCCAGCCTCTCCTCCCACTCCTTTCCCGCGTTCGCAAGAAGCATGTCCAGGAACAGATATCTCGGGCCGCGGAACAGTTCCACCGCGAGCGCAGCCCGGGCCCGCTCCGAAGCCGACAGGGAGGAAACCGCCTCGGCCTGCGCCCCGGAAAGCCCGACCATCGAAAGGAGTTCCTCCATCCGGCCCTTCCGTTCCGCAACGCCCACCCCCCCCGCGGCAAGCGCGGACAGGACGAACATCTCTTCGACGGTTTTCCCCGCCGAACCGGGGAAAGATTCCGGAACCACGCCCGATGACGCCCGAAACCGGAGGTTGTGCCCCGGGCTGCCCCGGTACAGCGACTCCCCTGCGACAACGACATCGCCGAAATCGGGTTCTCGCTCCCCCCGGAGAATCTGCATGAGGGTGGTCTTTCCGCAGGAAGAGGGGCCTGTCCCGACCCAGATCTCGCCGTCTCCCACGGCAAGGGTGATCCCTTCCCAAAGGGTGCGACCCCGCGAAACGACGCCTACCCGGAATGCCTCAATCATCGGCCGACGCGTCTTCCACCATCGGGTCGAATGCCCCGGAGAAAAGTTTGCGGATCTCGTCGAGGTGCTGTATTTTCATCCGTTCGCGAAGGGATTCCTCCCAGCCGGGCCGGGAGAGGAGATCACGGTAGGTCTGACGGGTGGTGGACAGGATCGCCCCCCCGAGAAACACGTGGGTGGTGATCATCGAGTTTTCCCGCCCCCCGTCCTCGGTCTGGACGTGGTAGGTCCTGCCCTTGTACCGGAGGTTGTGGTTGAAGCCCGAAAGCATCCGGAACGGCGACGAACTCATCCCCCCTGCCCCTGCCTTTCCCGCTTTCCTTCGGCCCGGAACCAGCCGTGCCTCTCATCCTCTCCACCCGTCCGGTCGGATGCAAGAGAGAAGTTGGGGAGGGTCACAGGGAGACCTTTTCCACGGCGTCCATCCCCGCCCCGAAAAACGATTCCCCCACGCCCCGGAATCGTTCCGGATCGTCCGTGACCAGGAAAGACACCGCGGGGGCGCCTTTCTCCCTTTTCATTCCTCCCTCCGAAAGGAGGATATCCACCACGCCCGCCGCCTCCTCCCCGGAATCGATCAGCACCGTGTCCTCCCCCAGGAATTGACGGATCGGGTTCTTCAGCACGGGGTAATGCGTGCATCCGAGGATGAGGGCGTCCGGCGGTTCCGAACGGTACGGCCCGAGATATTCCGCGATCACGGCGCGCGTGACGGGCGTGTCGACCCACCCTTCCTCCGTCAGAGCCACCAGGAGTGGGGCTGCCCGGCTGACGACCCGGGCGGCGGGAACCGCGGAGCGAAGCGCCTGTTCGTAGGCCCCCGACCGAATGGTCCCGGCGGTCCCGATCACCCCGATCCGATCCCGTTTCGGAAGGGAGGCGGCGCGGCGCACGCACGGATCCACCATCCCCACGACGGGGATCTTGTAGATCTTCCGCAGGACCGGCAGGGCCATCGACGAGGCCGTGTTGCACGCCACCACCAGCATCTTGATGTCGTATCGCGTGATGAGAAAGTTGGTGATTTCGATGGAGTACCGCGTGACGGTCTCCCGGGATTTCGTCCCATAGGGGACCCGGGCCGTGTCGCCCAGATAGAGAAACCGCTCCCCGGGCAGCGCACGACAAAGCTCCCGGAGCACGGTCAGTCCCCCCACTCCCGAATCGAACACCCCGACCGGCCGGTCCACCCTTTCTCCTAATTCTTTGATTTTCCTACCTTAAGACGCTATCGTATCCTTGTCAACGGGAGGCGCGAAACGGGAGAACGCCCATGCGAGCAATCCTTGATTTTCTGGTCGAGACCCGGATCCTGGAAATCGCGGTCGATCCCCGGGTGGTGTTCGCCGCAGCGGCCCTTTTCCTTTTCTCCCTGTTCATGAAGTGGAGAATCGTGGCGCTCTCCATCTTCGCGGCGGGTGCCCTTTTGGCCGTCGCACGATATTCACAAGTGATCGAGGGGAAAGCGGCGCTGGGGGGGAACATGCTGGTGTTCATCCTCGGCACGCTCGTGGTCTCGGTCATCCTGATCTACTTCCTCTTCATCCGGGGAGACTGACATCGCGCGCATCGGGTTCACCACCACCATCCCGGTCGAGGTCCTGTACGCGGGCGGACATACCCCGATCGACCTCAACAACCTCTTCATCACCTCCCCGAGGCCGTCGGAGTATGTGCGACTCGCCGAATCGGACGGCTTTCCCCGGAACAGCTGCGGGTGGGTCAAGGGAATCTACGGGGTCGTGCGCCGACATGGCGTGACGGACGTGATCGGGGTGACGCAGGGGGACTGCAGCTTCACCCAGGCGCTCATGGAGGTCCTCCAGTACCGGGGAGTACGCATCGCCCCCTTCTCCTTCCCGTACGACCGGGACCCGCGCACGATCGCTCTCGAGATCCGGAAGCTGGCCCGGCGGTTCGGGACGACGGGCGGGCGGGCGGAGGCGGAGAAAAAAAAACTGGACGCCGTCCGGCAGGCGGCCCTCGAGATCGACCGCCTCACGTGGGAGGAGGGAAAGGTCACCGGAGAGGAGAACCACCTCTGGCTGGTGAACTGCTCGGACTTCGAGGGGGACCCGGACCGGTACGAGAGGAACGCCCTGGGATTTCTCGAGGAGGCAAGGGTCCGCCCCCCGCGTCACGACCTGATTCCGATCGCCTTCGTCGGCGTCCCGCCCATCACCTCCGGCCTGCACGCCTTCTTCGAGGAGGCGGGGGCGCGGACGGTGCTGAACGAGGTGCAGCGGCAGTTCGCCATGCCGTTTCCCACCCGGACGCTCACGGAGCAGTACCGGGAATACACCTACCCCTATTCCTTCTTCGAACGCCTCGCGGACATCCGGAGGGAGGTTGCCCGCCGGGGCGTGCGTGGGGTCGTCCATTACGTCCAGTCGTTCTGCTTCCGCCAGATCGAGGACATCCTCCTCCGGGAGGAGATCGGCCTCCCCGTCCTCACGCTGGAAGGGGACGAGCCCGGTCCCCTCGACGGGCGCACGAAGATCCGGATTCAGGCATTCCTCGAGATGCTGCGCTAAGCGGGGGCGCAGATCGCCCGCACTGCGGGGCCCAAGGATCCCCAACGAAAAAAGGCACGGTCATCCGTGCCCTGCTGCCGGAAAGCATCGATCGTATCCCGCCGGTATCGACGGGCCCGAGACTCCGTTACCAGACCCCCGTCTTCAGGTACTCGTGCATGGCCGCCGACGCCTTGCGGCCCGCCCCCATGGCCAGGATGACGGTGGCGGCGCCGATCACGATGTCGCCTCCGGCAAAGACCCCCTTCTTGCTCGTCTTGCCGGTCTCCTGGTCGGCCAAAATATTCCCCCATTTGTTCGTGTCGAGCCCCGGGGTGGTGGACGGAACGAGGGGGTTGGCGCCGTTCCC
>DASUAN010000347.1:0-4368 GCA_035763765.1 Candidatus Deferrimicrobiaceae bacterium | reverse complement strand
AGGAAAAGGGAGCCGGCGGGATTCTTTCGCTCAAATTACATGAGGGGATGCGCGCAATTTCCGTCCGCGTGAACGAAGTCGTCGGGGTCGGAGGATTCATCGTTCCGGATGCCCGGGTGGACGTCGTGGTGACGACGACTCCGACCCAGGGAAGTGAGCGGATCTCCAAGATCGTCCTTGAAAATATCCTGGTGCTTGCGGCCGGGCAGATGATCGAGCAGAAAGACAATAAACCGGTCACCGTCAACACCGTGACGGTCGCGGTGACTCCGGAAGAGGCCGAGAAGCTGGCTCTGGCAAGCAATGAAGGAGTCATCCAGCTTGTCCTGCGGAACTACATGGATACCGATAACGTTGTGACCGTCGGGGCCACGAAAGCAAGGCTTCTGGCATCTTTCCGCCCAAGCGGGCCTGCCACCGAGAAGGAAGGGGAATCGGACAAGCAGAAACGCTACGTGCGGAAGAGGGCCTCCGTGCCGGCTCCCGTGAGAAAGACGTATACCGTCGAGGTGATTAAAGGAAACAACCGGTCGGAAGAGAAATTCCAGTAGGAGTTGTTAGCGCGCATCGGGGGTGAGGAGTGGGAAGAAGAATCCAGTTGGCCATCATCCTAATCGTGGTTGGTTTTGGTCTCCAGGTCGCCGTCCGGTCCGAGGCCCAGCAGGAAGGTGTTCCGGAGAAGGTCCCCGTGAAAGCAATCCACGTGAATGCCAGCCAGTCGACCCTGATCAATACCGATTTCAATATTAGGAGGGTGTCGGTCGCAAGGCCCGAGACCGCCGACGTGCTGGTCATTTCTCCGCGGCAGATGCTCGTCATCGGGAAGGCTCCGGGGATAACCTCGCTTGTCTATTGGAGCCAGGAAGAGGTTCCCACGACGGCCGATGTCATCGTCGGGATCAACCTCGATAAGGTCCGAGACGACCTGCGGAAGATCGCGCCCGATGAGCCATTCGAAATCACCTCCTCCGGGACCGCCCTGATCCTTTCCGGCACGGTGAGCTCCGGGCAGATGCAGAACCGACTGCTGAATGCGGCCAAGGTATATGCCCCGAACACCGTCGACCTTCTCAAGGTGATGAAGCTGGAGCAGGTGCTCCTCCAGATCCGTGTGGCGGAAGTGGACCGGAGTCTCGCGAAGGAACTCGGCCTGAACATGCTTTTCCAGCCGGTGATCAATGGACAGCAATATCGTGGTTTTCTGACCCCTCCGGGCGGATTCAACTCTTTCACCGGGAACATCGCCGGGGGTGGGTCCGTCGACGGGTCCATATCCGATTTGACACAACTTTTCCTCGTCTGGCCCGGGGATATCCCGAAATTCGCGGCCATGCTCCGGGTTCTGCACGATCAGGGGGCGATAAAAACGCTTTCCGAGCCGAACCTCGTGGTGGCAAGCGGAGACGAAGGGAAGTTCCTCGTGGGAGGGGAATTCCCGGTCGTCACCGCCAGCGCGGCCGGTTCCGGGGCTGCCGCGTCGGTCGACTACAAGGAATTCGGAATCAGCCTGTCGTTCAAGCCGAAGATCGCAAGCAACGGGGATATCTACATGAAAATCAACCAGGAGGTGAGCGAACTCGATTTCGCCAACGGCATCGCCATTTCCGGGTTCCAGCTCCCGGCGCTCAGGACCCGGAAGGCCGAGTCGGGCCTCCAGTTGGCTGACGGACAGACCTTCGTTCTTGCGGGGCTCCTGGATAACAAGCTGACCAGGAAAGTGAGCAAGATTCCGATCCTCGGGGACATCCCGATCCTGGGAGTCTTCTTCCGGAATTCGCGTTACAGCAATACGGAAACGGAACTCATGGTAATGGTCACGCCGAAGATCGTCCGGCCCCTGAACAAGGAAGAGATCCCCGCGCTTCCGACGGACATCATGCGGCCGGAGGAAACGAGCCCGAGGATGATTCCCTGAAGGAATCCTCGGTGGGCGGGAAGGGCGGGACCGTAGGAAGAAACGGAACCGGTGGCAGATCCTCATATATCGAGGTAAAGAAGACCAGTTGGTATTGAAAACCCGTTTGGTGAAATGAGAGATATGGATCGTATCAGTTGCCTGATCATCGAATCGGACCAGGAGACGGTCCGCCACATCGACGTCCTCGGAAGGAAAATCGGCTCGATCGACGTCCGGTGGAAGACCAACTCCGTCGACACGGGCATCGGAATCATCCGGAAACATCATCCGGAGATGGCCATCATTGGGCTCGGGGCCAACCCTTCTCCCACGATCGAGTCGATTTCCACCCTGGGGAAAGATTTCCCCTCCCTTTATATCATGGCGCTTTCGGACCGCAGCGACGCGGATCTGATCTTGAGGTCCATTCGTTCCGGAGCCCACGATTTTCTCACCAAGCCGGTAAAGGAAAACGACTTGCGCGCGGCCGCCGAGAAGGTGTTCAAACTGAAGAACGGCAGGGAGGCCTCCCGCCGATCTGGTGGCAAGATCGTATCCGTCTTCAGCAACAAGGGGGGTAACGGCACCACGACGATCGCCGTGAATCTGGCGGATGCCTTGTCGAAATATCACGGCAAGAAAGTGGCGATCGTGGACCTCGTTCTCGCCCATGGCGACGTGACGATGTTCTTCAATGTCAATCCGAACTATTCCATCCTGGACCTCGCACGGAACGCCCAGAAGGCGGACTACGATTTTCTGCACACCCTCCTGGTAAAGCATTCGAGCGGCGTTTACATCCTGGCCGATCCGCCCATGATCGAAGATGCGGAGCAGATCTCCGCAGGGCAGGTTAGGGAAGTGCTTACGGCTTTGCGCTCGATGTTCGACTACATCGTCGTGGACACGCCCCACCAGTTCGACGAGCGGACCTTGACGGCTCTCGAGATGTCCGACACGGTCCTCCTGGTCTCCCTCTTGAACCTTCCCTCCCTGAAAAACACCCAGAAGTGTCTGGATCTGTTCGGGAGGATCGGGCTTCGGGACGAACGTGTCCGACTGATTTTGAGCCGGTACCTTCCGAATGATGAAATTTCCCGGGAGAGCATCGAGGGGATCCTCAACTGCCCGGTTTTCTTCTCGGTTCCCAACGATTACCCTGCCGTGATCGCGTCGGTCAACCGCGGGAAACTGCTTCGGGAAATATCTCCGGAGAAAGAGGTGACCAAGAGCTTCAGCGAGATGGCGCATCTCCTTGTGAATCCGGAAGAAAAGATAGCGGAGCCCAAGGCGAAAAAGACAGGGCTGTTCCAAAGGATCTTCCAGCCGGAGAGGAGAACAAATTGAGCATCAGCGATTGGAAAGCCAAAAAAAACGGGGCCGCCGCCTCCGTGATGTTCGGCGATCCTACCCAGCGGCGAAGCGCGCGTGATGCCGAGGTTCAGGCTTACCAGGAGCTGAAAAGCACCATCCACCGAAAGCTCATCGACCGGTTGGACCTGTCGACCGTAGCCGAGATCTCCCCGGAACAGCTATCCGGGATCATCAAGGCGGTGGTGGAGAATCTGATCAACGCCGAGAATATTCCTCTGACCCGGACGGAGAGGGACCGGTTGATCGTCGAGATCCAGCACGAGACATTGGGATTGGGGCCCCTTGAGCCCTTGCTGCAAGACCCCGACATCTCCGACATTCTTGTCAACGGAGCAAGCCAGGTCTACATCGAAAAAATGGGAAAGCTTCAGAAGTCCGACGTCGTCTTTAAAGACGACGATCACCTGATGACGGTCATCGAGCGGATCGTCTCGAAGGTGGGCCGCCGAGTCGATGAATCGTCCCCCCTGGTGGATGCCCGTCTCCCCGATGGGTCCCGAGTCAACGTGATCATTCCTCCGCTTGCCCTGGACGGCCCCGCTGTATCCGTCCGCCGATTCGGCGTCAATCCGCTGAGAATGGAGAATCTGATCGCCAACCGATCGCTGACGGAGGAAATGGCTCGCGTGTTCGAAGCGATGGTGAAGGCACGCCTCAACATCCTCGTCTCCGGAGGAACAGGGGCGGGAAAAACAACGCTTCTCAACATCCTCTCGGCGTCCGTCCCTGACACGGATCGGATCGTGACCATCGAGGATTCGGCGGAGTTGATCCTCCAGCAGGATCACGTGGTGCGCCTCGAAACCCGGCCTCCGAACATCGAGGGAAAGGGGATGGTAACGCAGAGAGAGCTTGTCCGGAACGCTCTCCGAATGCGCCCGGACCGGATCATCGTAGGGGAGGTCCGGGGCGGGGAAGCGTTGGATATGCTCCAGGCGATGAACACCGGCCACGACGGATCCATCTCGACGATCCATGCGAACTCCCCCCGTGACGCCCTCGCCCGTCTGGAAACGATGGTGTTGATGGCGGGATTCGACCTTCCCTCAAGGGCGATCCGGGAGCAGATGAGTTCCGCTCTCAACGTCATTATCCAA
>DASUAN010000346.1:0-2301 GCA_035763765.1 Candidatus Deferrimicrobiaceae bacterium | reverse complement strand
GGCCGCACCCACCAGGTCCGCGTGCACCTCGCCCACTGCGGGCTCCCGGTCATCGGAGACGACCGCTACGCCGAGGAACCCGCGGCCCGCATGATGCTTCATTGCCGCCACATGGCCTTTTCCGCCGGGAACGGCCGGCCGGTCGCCGCGACGGCCCCCGTGGACGCCCTGTTTCGCGAGGCTTGCGCACGCGCCGAAATCGTCGTGGAGGAGGAACCCTGATCCGGGGACCGAACCTGCTGGCGACGGCACGGGATGTCCGGCGCGCCGGGCGGGGGGACCCCGCGGGACTCGCCCGCCGCCAGCGGGACCGGCTTGCCGGCATGATCGCCTTTGCAAGAAGGGAGTCGGCCTTCTACCGGAAACGGTACAGGCACCTCCCCGAAGGGGTCCCGGACCTCCTCTCCCTGCCCCCGGTGAGCAAGCAGGAACTGATGGAACGCTTCGGGGACTGGGTGACCGACCCCGCCGTGACCCGGGAAGGGGTCGAGGCGTTCGTCGCACGGAACGAGGAGATCGGCGCCCTCTACCTGGGCCGCTACGTCGTCTTCGCCACCTCGGGAACGACGGGCCGACCCGCGTTGTTCGTCCACGACCGGGGGGCCGCGGCGGTCTATCTCGCCCTGGCCGCCGTGCGCCGCTTTCTCCCCCTCCTGTCGGCTCGATCCCTGTGGTCTTTTCTCCGGCGGGGAGGACGCACGGCGTCGATCATCGCCACGGGCGGGCATTTTACGAGCAGCGTGATCGGCGGTCTCGCCCGACGCCGGTTCCCCCGCCTGTCGGCGAAGAACCGGACCCTTTCGATCCTGTCCCCCCTTCCCGAACTGGTGAGGGATCTCAACGGGTTCCGGCCCGTCCTTCTGGGCAGCTACCCCACGGCGCTTTCGGTTCTCGCCCGGGAGCGGGAGTCGGGCGGGCTGCACATCGACCCGGCCCTCATCCTGACCGGCGCGGAACGGCTCTCCCCGACGGCCCGCGACCGGATCGGATCCGCGTTCGGCTGCCCCGTGCGGGACACCTATGCGGCGTCCGAGTTCATGGGAATCGCGTACGACTGCGAACACGGCCACCTTCACCTGAACGCCGACTGGGTGGTTCTGGAACCGGTGGACGCGGAGCACCGCCCGGTTCCCGAGGGGCAGCCGTCGCATACCACCCTGCTCACCAATCTGGCGAACCGGGTGCAGCCGATCCTGCGGTACGACCTCGGCGACAGCGTGACGAAAGTTCCCGGCCCGTGCCCTTGCGGCAGCCCCCTTCCGGGGATCCTGGTGGAAGGCCGCCGGGATGAGATTCTTCATCTCCGATCGGACGCGGGCGAGACGGTCCCGGTCGTCCCGCTGGCCCTGGCCACCGTCGTCGAGGAGATTCCCGGAATCCGCAGCTGGCAGCTCATCCAGGCCGGTCCCGCCCGGATCCGTCTGCGGATCGAGGAAGCGATCGGGCACGACCGGGGAAGGGTGTGCGACGAGGCGGCGGACAGGCTCCGCGCGTATCTCGCGACGCTGGGATTGGGGTCGGTCGCGGTGGAGAAGACGGAAGAGCGGCCCCTCCGCGACACCGCCGGCGGAAAGCTTCGGCAGATCTTCGCGGATCCGGGAAACGGCGCCGTTCGACCTTCCCCTCCGCCCCGGATATAATCGGGAAAAAACCGTGCTTTGCCGGAGGCCACCGTGGGAAGGTCCATCCTCATTGTCGAGGATGACAAAGCGATCCGAAACCTCCTCGCCCATTATCTCCACAAGGAAGGGTTCGACCTTTCCTTTGCTGCGGACGGGCAAACGGGACTGTCCAAGGCCCGTGCGGAGAAACCGGCGCTGATCCTGCTCGACATCCTTCTTCCGGAGAGGGATGGGCTGGATGTGCTTCGGGAAATCCGGGCGGACCGGCGGATCGACGGCACGCCGGTCATTTTGCTTACGGCCAAGGGGGACGAGACGGACCGGGTCGTGGGGCTGGAGCTCGGCGCAGACGACTACGTCCCCAAGCCCTTCAGCCCCCGGGAATTGGTCGCGAGGGTCAAGGCGATCTTTCGCCGCAGCGCTCCCCGGGAGGTGCCAGCGGAAGAGACGATTTACGAGCGAGGGGATCTGCGGCTGGATGTTCCCCGACACGAGGTCCGGTTCCGGGGCAGGATCGTCCCCTTGACCTCGAGGGAGTTCCGGATTCTCAGGGTCCTGATGGCCTCCGAGGGAAAAGTCCTTTCCCGGGGGACGATCCTCGAGCGCGCATGGGGGGGAGGGACTCACGTGCTCGACCGGACCGTGGACGTCCACATCGCGAAGCTCCGCCGGAAGATCC
>DASUAN010000345.1:0-3533 GCA_035763765.1 Candidatus Deferrimicrobiaceae bacterium | reverse complement strand
ACTTGTTCCGACGCCCGAGCGTCGTGGGGCACCCGTTGATGATCTCGAGCACGGACAGCCCCTTGTGCTCTATGGCGCCTATGATCAGCTTGTCGAGGGCCGGCACGTGATATGCCGTACCCCGTCCCACCCACGTCGCTCCCGCACCCTTCGCGAGAGCGGGACTGTTGAAGGTCGGATCCACGTTGCCGAACGGCATCGTCGTCGCCATGTGCCCGACGGGCGTGGTCGGCGAGTGCTGGCCGCCGGTCATGCCGTAAATGAAATTGTTCAGGACGATGACCGTGATGTCGATGTTGCGGCGGCAGGCGTGGATGAAGTGGTTTCCCCCGATCGCAGTGGCGTCGCCGTCGCCGCTGACCACGAGGACGTGCTTGTCCGGCCTTGCCATCTTCAGCCCCGTCGCGAACGGAAGCGCCCTGCCGTGGGTGGTGTGGAGCGTATTCCAGTCCACGTATCCCGGCAGGCGGGATGCGCACCCGATCCCGGAGACGAGCGCAATGTCGTCCTTCGGAATCTTCAGGGAATCGACCGCCCGGAGGAGCGACTTGAAGACGATCCCGTACGTGCAGCCGGGGCACCAGATGTGCGGCAGCTTCCCGGCGCGGATGAATTGATCGTAATCGTATGCCATTATCTTACCTCCTTGATCTTCTCGAGAATCTGGCCGGGCGTGATGGGATCGCCGTCGACGCGGAAAATCCCTTCCACCGCGCACCGTCCCTTCGCGCACCGCTCCACCTCCAAAATGATCTGCCCCAGCGACAGCTCCGGAACGACGATCGCCTTGACGCGCGAGGCAAGTGCCGCCACGTCCTCCTCCGGAAACGGCCAGATCGTGAGCGGCCGAAGAAGCCCCGCCTTGATCCCCTCGGCCCTTGCCATCTCCACGGCGTTCTTGCCGGAGCGTCCGGATACGCCGTACGCGAACACGGCCACCTCGGCATCGTCGAGCATCAACGTCTCGTTCCGGATGATGTCCTTCCGGTTTCCCTCCACCTTCCGGATGAGCCGAAGCTCGTCCGTGTGGATCCGAGGCGAGGCATTCACCGGAAACCCGTCGGAGGCGTGGTTCAGGCCAGTGATGTGCTGGCGGTAGCCGCTGAAGAAGTCCGCCATCGGGGGAACATCCCCTTTCGTCTCGTCGAACGGCTTGTATTCGGATGGGGGACAGGTCGGCCGGCTGCGGTTCTCCACCGGAAGGACGCCTTTCTCGGGGATCTCGATCTTTTCCCGCATGTGCCCGACGATCTCGTCGAAGGCGAGGATCACGGGCGTCCGGTATCTCTCCGAGAGGTTGAACGCGCGCACGGTCTCGGAAAAGATCTCCTGGACATACGCCGGGGTGAGGCAGATGACCGGGTGATCGCCGTGGGTTCCCCACTTGCACTGCATGATGTCGCTCTGGCTGGGACCGGTCGGAACCCCGGTCGAGGGCCCGCCCCGCATCACGTCGACGATCACACACGGCACCTCGCAGAGCATCCCGAACCCGATGTTCTCCTGCTTGAGCGAAAATCCCGGGCCGGAGGTCGCCGTCATCGCCTTCTTTCCCGCGAGGGAGGCGCCGATGATCGCTCCCACGGAGGCGATCTCGTCCTCCATCTGCATGATGACCCCGCCGATCAGCGGGAGCCTTCTCGCCAGATACTCCGCCACCTCGGTCGAGGGAGTGATGGGGTAGCCGGCAAAGAACGTACACCCGGCATACAGCGCCCCTTCCGCACAGGCCTCGTTTCCCTGAAGCAATCGTATCGTGCCCACCGTTTTTCTCCTTTTGCGTTTAGGTCAACCTCGCTAGGTCGCCGTCTTCGCTTCCTTTTGGCCCTTCTTCTCCACGAAGATGGCGAAATCCGGACACCGGAGTTCGCACGACATGCAGGCCGTGCACTTGTCGATGTCGACCACCTTCACCAGGAACATTTCCATCCCCAGCGTCTTCGTGGGACAGAGCTTGACGCAGATCTCGCACCCCTTGCAGAACCGGGGAATGATGCTGATCTTCACCTTCTGGTTTTCCGTCGACTCGATCTTCTCGACCGCCTGTTCTTTTGCCATCGGTTCCTTTCCTTCCTTGAACTTAATGGACTTTCTTGCCCAGCCGTTTCGCCAGGGTGATCCCCAGATCGGAGGGCGCCTCGGAGACCGAGATCCCAGCCGCCTTGAACGACTCGATCTTTTCCGCCGCGGTCCCTTTCCCGCCGGAGATGATGGCTCCCGCGTGCCCCATCCGCTTCCCCTTGGGGGCCGTCTGGCCGGCCACGAAACCGACGACGGGCTTTTTCATCCTCGACTGGACGAACGCCGCCGCCTCCTCCTCGGCCGTCCCCCCGATCTCGCCGATCAAAATCACCGCCTCGGTCTTCGGATCCTCCTCGAATGCCTGGAGGACATCGATGAAGTTGGTCCCGTTGACGGGATCGCCCCCGATGCCGATGCAGGTGGACTGTCCCATCCCCAGGATGGTCACCTGGTGCACGGCCTCGTACGTGAGCGTTCCTGACCGGGAGACGATTCCGATCGATCCCGGTTTGTGGATGTACCCCGGCATGATCCCGATCTTGCACTCCCCCGGCGTGATGATGCCGGGGCAGTTCGGCCCGATCAGCCGGCTCTTCTTTCCCTCCATATATCGCTTCACCTTCACCATGTCGAGAATCGGGATCCCCTCGGTGATGCAGACGATCAGGTCGATGCCTGCGTCGGTCGCCTCGCAGATGGCGTCCGCTGCAAAGGCCGGAGGAACGTAGACGACGGTCGCATTGGCGCCCGTGGCCTTGACGGCGTCCGCCACGGTGTGGAACACCGGGACCCCCTCGACCTTCGATCCCGCCTTGCCGGGGGTGACGCCGCCGACGATGTTCGTTCCGTACTCCAGCATCTGCCTGGTGTGGAAGGCGCCGACCGAGCCGGTGATCCCTTGCACGAGAAGCTTCGTCCCCTTGTTGACCCAGATGCTCATGGTCGTTCCTCCCTCACTTCGCCTGGCCGGCGGCGGCCACGACTTTCTGCGCGGCGTCCTTCATGTCGGACGCCGCAATGATGTTGAGCTTCGACGCGGCGAGGATCTCCTTCCCCTTTTCCACGTTGGTCCCCTCCAGCCGCACGACGAGCGGGACCTTGAGCCCAAGGGTCTTGGCGGCCGCCACGACTCCCTCCGCGATGATGTCGCACCGCATGATGCCTCCGAAGATGTTGATCAGGATCGCCTTGACCTTCGGATCGGAAAGGATGAGCCGGAAGGCGTTGGTCACCTGCTCGGCGTTTGCGCCTCCGCCCACGTCCAGGAAGTTGGCCGGCGACCCCCCGCTCATCTTGATCATGTCCATCGTCGCCATCGCGAGCCCGGCCCCGTTGACCATGCAGCCGATGTTCCCGTCGAGGCTGATGTAGGAGAGGTCGAACTTGGACGCCTCGGTCTCCGTGGGATCCTCCTCGTCGAAGTCCCGGAGCGCCTGGATGTCCTTGTGGCGGAAGAGACCGTTGCCGTCGAAGTTCATCTTCGCGTCGAGCGCGAGGACGTCGCCGTCCTC
>DASUAN010000344.1:0-2984 GCA_035763765.1 Candidatus Deferrimicrobiaceae bacterium | reverse complement strand
GGAATGCGGGCGATCGCCCAGATCCCCCACGCCCCGAGGAAGAACATCGCCAGGACGACGAGGAACTTGTTCTTTACGGATTTCTCGATGATCCGGTCGAGCACGGGTCAGTGCCCCCTGTGGTCATCCGCCGCGCTCTGGAACTTCTTCAGCGCCTCCCGGATGCTGCTCTCCGAGTCGAGGAGGAACTGGGCGGAAACCACGACATGCTCATCGGCCTTAAGACCCGAAAGGACCTGGATCGTCCCTTCCTCGCCCTCCAGCCCAAGGGTCACCTCGCGGGGCTCGAACCTCCCTTCGCCCCGGGCGACGAAGACGACGTTCCGCACCCCGGTCCGGATCACCGCCTCCGAGGGTACGAGGATCGTCTTCCCGCCCACCTGCGGATGCAGCTCCACGTGGGCGTACATATCGGGTTTCAGGATACCCCCCGGATTGGAAAGTTCCACCCGCACGGAGGCCGTCCGGGTCTTTTCCTCGAGGAATGGGTAGACGTAGGAGACCGTCCCCCGGAAGGTTTTCCCGGGGAGGTAGTCGAGGGTGACCGTGGCGGGGATTCCCTCTTTCACCCAGGGAAGCTCGTATTCATAGATGTCCGCGTTGACCCAGACGCGGGAGAGATCGGCGATCCGGAAGAGCTCCATCCCGGGCATCACCCGGGTTCCGTCGAAAGCGGCCTTCTGGACGACCACGCCGTGGAAGGGGGAGGAAAGGGTCAGGGTCTTGCGGACCTCGCCGGTCCGCTCGAGTTCGGCGATCTGCCCATCGCCGATGTCCCAGTAGGAAAGGCGCTTCCGGGAGGAATCGACCATCTCCCTTGCGGTCGATACCACGTCGGGAAACGGACTATCCTTCACCTGCTCGAAATGCTTCCGGGCGATCAGGTACTCCTGCTGCGCGGAGACGAGGTCGGGAGAATAGAGGTCGATGAGCGGCTGCCCTTTGCGGACCGGCTCGCCGGTGGTGTTGACATGGAGCCGCTCGATCCAGCCGCCGATCTTCGCGTTGACCGTGGCGATCCGCCGCTCGTCGTACGTGACCCGCCCTACGGCCCGGATCGTCTTGCGCAGCTCCCCTTCCCTTACCAACTCGGTCCGAACACCGATCGACTGGATCGTGTTCGGGTCGACCCGGATCGTCCCTTCGGCGCCGGCGTCTGCGCCCTTTCCTTCCCCAGCGGCTTCCGCGGAAGACTTGACCGGGACGAGGGCCATCCCGCAGATCGGGCAGGCCCCCGGCTTGTCGGTGACGATGAAGGGGTGCATCGGACAGGTGTACTGCTTCTCTTCCGGGGCGGCCTCCTTCCTTTCCTTCTCCGCCGGTGCATGCATGCCCCGGGTCACCCAGTACCAGGTGCCTGCTCCGCCCAGGCCCGCGGCGACGAGGACCAGGAGAATCTGCGTGAGGATGCTTCTCTTCATCGAACCGTCCCTTCCGTCAGAAGAGTTCCTTTCCCACCACCATTTCCAACTCCGCCGCGCGGGTACGAAGGGCATTCGCGGCCTTTTCCCGGTCGATCTCCTGCTGGTACAGGGCGATCCGGCCCATGAGAACCGAGGCGAACTCGACCTGCCCGACCTGGTAGGCGGCAAGGGAGGAGGCAACCGACTCTTTCGCCTGGGGGAGGAGGCCCGTGTCGTAAAGGGCGAGGGACTGCCGGAGAGCGGCGATCTCCGCCGTGATGTCGCGAATTCGGTTCTGCACGGCGTTCCAGGCGTTCCGGTAACTGCTCTTTCCCGCCGAGAGGTTCCTCGCCGCGGCTTCCACCTCCCGGTCCTGCTTCCGGGCATACCACAGGGGGAGGGAGACCATCACGTTCGCGCTTACGAAGTCCGGCCGTTCCATCCCGCTCGGGGCATCCTCCCGGAACTTGTAGGCGGCCCCGATCTGGAAGTCGGGGAAAATCTGCCTCTTCGCGAGGGAAAAGGCGGCCTCTTTCTGCGCCACCGCGTCTTCCTCCCGCCTGAGATCCGGATTGTGCTCCCGGGCGATGGTCAGAAGCTCCTCCTCGCTGAAAAAGGCTTCGGGAACGAAAACGCCCGCGGGAAGCTCGACCGGGGTCCCCACCGGGCGGTCCCGCAGGGTGTTCACCTCGGCAACGAGGGCCACCTCCTTCTTGCGCAGGGAGATAAGCAGGTTCCCCATCCGGGAGATCTCCACCTGGGCCTTGAACAGGTCCTGCTGCGGTGCCTTTCCCACGGAGTACCGGGCGTTGGCGACGGAGAGCAGTTCGCCCAACAGCGCCCTGTTTATCTCGGTCAGGCGGGTCACCTCCCGGTTCTCCACCAGGGCGAAAACCGCCTTTTTCACCCGGAAACGGACCAGGTTTTCCAAGGTCTGCACACGGTCCTTCGCCTGGACCGCCTCGAGGCGGGCGATTTCCTCCCGCAAGGAACGCTTCCCGGGGAAGGGGATCGCCTGGACGAACCCGATGTCCCGGGAGGTCATCGGTTCCTTGTCGAGGGCGAAGTCGTCGGCGGGGAGGTTGGAGAAGGAGAGCGAGAGCATCGGATCGGGAAGGGATCCGGCGGGAAGGACCTGGAATTCCCTGGCCTCCGCCGACGCACGGACCGCCGCCAGGTCCGGGTTCCTTTCGAGGGCCTCCCGGACGAGCGACCGGAGGATGTCCTCCCCGCTCGTCTCTGCTTTCTCTCCGGCGTCCAAAGGCAGAGCGGCACCGAGCAGAAGGGAAAAAAACATCGCGACGAAGACCGCCTTGCCCCCTGGGTACGGCATTCCCGTCCTCCGCTTGGTCCAAAGAACATTATTCCTCATTTTCCCGCCGGAGGGCAGCAAACGCTTTCCGGTCCGCAGCCGGTCGATGATACGGCTTTCGTGAAGCCGAAGGACCCACCGAGAAGAAGCGTCGCCGTCACCGACAGGAGGATCGCAGCGATGACCGAGAGGACCAGCGCGCGCCAGGAGGGCGAAGCCCCCCCCCCCAATACCAGCGGATCCCCACCCTCCCACATGGAATCCTCCCA
>DASUAN010000343.1:0-2903 GCA_035763765.1 Candidatus Deferrimicrobiaceae bacterium | reverse complement strand
GATGTCCCGCCGGAGGAACACCTCTGCGAGATACGGCTTCGTGGTCTCGCCAAGCCGGAAGGACCGGGCGAGGGTTTCCGCATCGGAAAGTCTTTCCGCCGCCGCTTCCGTTTCCATCCTGTCCATGTGACGAAGCGCTTCCCCCAGGCGTGCCGAAATCGTCTCGAGCCCCTTCTCGTCGGCAAGGGGAAAGAGGTCCCCCGCCTCCTGTTCTGCTTCGCCGGTCGCTTCCGGCGAAACCCATAGGACGTGAAGACCCTGTCCCAACCGGAGCTGCAAGGCATGCATCCTGTTTTTCGCCCTATCGTGGGGGATCGAGGAGTCGGACACCTTCAGCAGGATACAGGGCTCCGGGAGAGCGGCCAGTGCGGGAGGCGTCCCCACAGCGGTTCGGATGAAGATTACCGCCAGAACGAGGGCATGGGATTTACGTTTTCTTGACGTAGATCTCATCCGTGATGTCCTTGTCGACGGCAACGGTGGTCTCGCCGATTTCCAGAACAAACGAGGGATATTTCTGAAGAAGACGGATTCGGCTGCCGGGAACGATTCCGAGGGAGCTCAGCTTCTCGAGGCGCCTTCGGGATTTCGGGGTGATGAAAACGATCCGGACTTCCTCGCCCAGGATGCCGTCGGACAGGCGGGTTACGAGCGGTTTGATCTCGGTACGGATCTTGTCGCAGCACTCCCCCCGGGGGATCGGCCTTCCGTGCGGGCAGACGGGCGGATGCCCCAGAAAAGTGCACACGCTTTCCGTCACGGTTTTCGTGAGGATGTGCTCGAACTTGCATGCGGTGCTTTCCACCTGGCTGTTGTCGAGGTCGAAAAGGTTGTTGAGCAGAACCTCCGCCAGACGGTGTCTTCGTATGATCACGCGCGCGCGTTCCTCCCCGCGTGGCGTGAGCGTTACCTTGTCCCCCGATGCATCCAGAAGGCCTGCGGCGGCAAGCTCCTCCAGAAGTCTCTCCGGCTGGTCCTCTTCCGTCCTCCGGAGAATATGGGAGCGCATGGAACTTCCTTCCTCCCGGAGTGTCCACACCAGCTCGAGGATTTCGTCCTTCCCGTATTCGGTCATCGTCGGGGTCCTTTCGAGAGAAGGGATCGAACGAAATTCACCACCTTCGACTCGGGCACGGGGAACGAATAATGGCAGCGGGGGCAGCACACGAGAGAACACGATTTCCCCATCGGGCACCCCGTGTGGCACCCCCGGTCGCTGGTGTCGATCTTATACTGGCAAAGAGGGCACCGGATGATCAAGAAAACATCTCCCCTTTCTAAAAACGGACGCCGAGGATCCTGGATGCGAAGTTGACGGCCGCCCCGACGAGTACGGCGAACGGAAAGATGAACACGGCGATCCCCGCCGCCACCTTTCCCCCCTGCTCCTTGATAATGACCAGGAAGTTCGCGAGGCAGGGGATGAACAGCGTGATCGTCACGAGGCTCACAACGACCTGGAGATTGGTCAGAAGCCCCGCGCGCGCCATGTCGAACAGCCCGGCGGCACCGTAATCCCTCCGGAGGAATCCGATCAGGAAGGCCTCCGTGGTTTTGGGGGGGAGGTTCAGTGCTCCCACGACGATCGGCTCGGCGGCCTTTTGCATCCACAGGAGCCATCCCATGCGGTCCGCGACGAACAGGATCAGGGTGCCGATCACGAAGAGAGGTACGGCT
This sequence comes from Candidatus Deferrimicrobiaceae bacterium, assembly GCA_035763765.1. Taxonomy (GTDB): domain Bacteria; phylum Desulfobacterota; class Deferrimicrobia; order Deferrimicrobiales; family Deferrimicrobiaceae; genus CSP1-8. The sequence goes on along the minus strand of DASUAN010000343.1, from coordinate 1,226 downwards.
TCCCTGAGGTACCATTCGATCCGGGCCATCGTCTTGATCGCCAGGTTGGACATCTGCGGCATCCGGATCGGCGGGATCTCGAGGATGAAGTCGGATGGATCCCCCGGGATGACCCTGGAGGCGAGATATCCGACCAGGAGGATCACCCCGACGATGATCCCCCCCCACACCGCTGTGGCAACGGGACCGACGTCCGAGAGCATCCCGAGAATCACGCCGAGCTGGGCGGAGCACGGCACGCCGAGGGCAAGAAGAAGCGTCACGATGAGGCGCTCCTTCCGGGTCTCCAGGATCCGGGTCGTAAGCGTGGCCATGGTGTCGCAGCCCAGGCCCAGAATCATCGGGAGCACAGCCTTCCCGTTGCATCCGATTTTCTTGAAAATCCGGTCCACCATGACCGCGAGTCGGGGCAGATAGCCCGAATCCTCCAGGATCCCGAACCCCAGGAAAAAGGTCCCCACGATCGGCAGCACGATGGCGATGGCATAGGAGAGAGCCATGGAGATGATGCCGTAGGGGCCGACGAGCATGTCCCGGAGAAATTCCGAGGGGATCGTTCTCTCCACAATCCACGAGGCGGCCGGGACGATCCCTTTCCCGAACACCCCCCCCTCCAGGAGGTCCACCAGATATCCCGCCCCGATGACTCCCACGAACTCGTATGCAAGGAACAGGACAAAAAGAAGGATCGGGATGCCGAAAAGAGGGTCCATCGCGTACTTCCCGAACAGGTTCGCCCAATCCTTCCCCCGGGATTCGGACGGCTCCTCCCCCAGTCCGGAGAGGAGAGCATCGATCCAGACGAGCCGGGACTTGTTCACCCGGTAGGAGATGTCCTCCCCGTTTTCCTCCACGGCCCGGTTCCGCACAGCGTTCATTTTCCGGATATTCTCCCCGGTTACGTTCTCCGCGATCCAGGGGGTCAGGGAGTCGTCCCCGCAGAGGAGCATCAAGGCGAGGGACCGTTTGCCGATCGGGGTCGTATCGGGCAACAGCTGTTCCATCCGGGAGATGGCCCGCTCGATCGACTCCCCGTAATCGAGACGCAGGTGGGAGGAGGTCGCATGTTACAGAAGCGGCAAGAGGCGGTCGACACCCTTCTTCCGAACGGCAACCGTAGGAACAGCCGGGACACCGAATCGGCTCTCCAGACCTCCCAGGTTCGGCATGACACCACGGTTGCGAGCCTCGTCCGCCATGTTGACGGCCAGGATCAGGGGCACGCC
>DASUAN010000342.1:0-31627 GCA_035763765.1 Candidatus Deferrimicrobiaceae bacterium | reverse complement strand
GCCGTAGTGCAGCGTGTGGGAGAGGACGTGGACCTGGGCGGCCTCCCAGTCGACGAATTTCCCGTCCAGCCAGATCTTTTTCGTCTTGGGGACCACGGCGGCCCTCCCCGAGAATTTGATGTGCTATTCTTGCAAAGGTATCCGAAGACTGTCAATCGCGCCATCGCGTCCCGATGCCGGCAAGGTCGGGAGCGGCTTCGGAGCCGGCGACGCGGGGAGTTTCCATGGGGGCCGTGCGGACCAAGGACGAAAAGGGTCGGAAGCGGATCTCGACGGCGCGCTTTTCGGTCGGAAGCGCGGTCGTTCTCGCCGTGACCAAACTCTTCGTCGGGGTCGCCACGGGGTCGCTCGGGGTCCTCTCTTCCGCCTTCGACAACCTCGCGGACATTCTCATGTCCGGGGTGAACTACCTGTCCATCCGGAAGTCGATGGAGCCCGCCGATTCCTCCCACCCGTACGGCCACGGGAAGATGGAGACGCTCGGAACGGTCTTCATGTCGGTGTTCGTCGCCCTGACGGGGATGTGGATCGTCTGGGAGGGGATCCGCCGGCTGCGGGCGGGCGTCGTCCCCCTTTCGGTGGACATCGGCCTGGTCGTCATGGGGCTGTCGGTCGTCGCTTCCTGGTTCATTTCCGAGCGGATCCGGAAGGCGGGCGAGGAGACCGGCTCGAGTGCGCTCAAGGCGGACTCGCTCCACTTCCGGACGGACGTTTTTTCGGGGGGGGGGATCTTCGCATCCCTCCTCCTGTACCGGGTCAGCGGATGGAAGTGGCTGGATCCCGGGGTTGCCGTCGCGGTGGGCATCTACATCGTCAGCGCGGCCTATCCCATTTTCCGGGAGGCGCTGGAGGACCTCGTCGATCGCAGCCTTCCCCCGGAAACCGTGGAACGGATCCGGGACATCATCGACAGCCATCGCCCCCTCGTCGTGGATTACCACGCCCTTCGGACGCGTCGCTCCGGATCGGAGAAACACGTGGACTTCCACGTGGTCGTCTGCCGCCAGTATCTCCTCCAGGACGCCCACCGGGTGGCCGACCACCTCGAGATGGAGGTGTCGGAGGCGCTGGACGGAGCCCACGTGGTGACCCACCTCGACCCGTGCGATTTGGAATGCCCGGGAGTGGAAAAGTGCGAGCTGGTCCTTGCGGAGATCCGAAAGCTTACGGTGCGCGAGAAAAAGCGGGCGGTCCGACCGCCCGGAGGAGAAGCGGTCTAGACCCCCGAAGGGTTGCACCCGAGCGTGGCCCGGCCGGGGAAAATCGACTTTCCCGGTTCCCTGTCCGTGGTATAATTCGCCTGCCATGCGCCTCGTTCTCGTCGTGCTCGTCATCCTGCTCGGGCTCGTCGCCGTCTTCGCGATCCAGAACCCCGGGATCGTCACGGTCTCCTTTTTCAACTATTCCGGATCCACCTCCATCTTGGTGGTCATCGTCGCTTCCTTCGGGGTCGGCGTTCTCGTCGGAATTCTCCCCGGGATTCCGGCCGCCTTCCGGCGGAAGCGGCGGATCCGGGAGCTCGAATCCGATCTGGCCGCCTCCAGGAAGGCGCAGCCCCCTGCCTCTCCCCCCCCCGTTCCTTGACCGGGAGCAGTCTCTCCAAGGCGGAATCGAAGCTCCTTTCCTGTCTTCTCCAGTTCTACCGGGAGATCGGGCCGGCGGCTACGCCGGGCCTGAAAGGACTCGATGACGAGGCGGGACTCGAGCGGCACGAATTGGAAGAAGCCGTCCGAGGGTTGCGGAAAAAGGGCCTGATCGAATATTGGGAACTGCAGCCCGCCGTGCGCCTGACCCGGGAAGGTCTCTTCCTCGCCGGTCGTCTTTCCGGAGAGGAGGGCGGCTGACCGTCGTGGAGAACACGCTTCCGGAGGCGCCGGACCGGCGAGGGAAGGGATCGCGCCGCGCTGCCGGGGGGGGAGGGTCCCTGCGGGCCCGGCTCGCGGACCTCTCGCGCCGCCTTGCGAAGCGTTACGGAAGTCCTAACCGGTGCGCTCACGAAGAGGACCCGGTACGGAACCTGATCCTCACGATCCTCTCGCAAAACACGACCGACACGAACCGAGACCGGGCGTTCGCCTCCCTGACCGGGCGCTTCCCGGACCTTTCCCTTCTCGCCGCGGCGAAGCCCGCGGAGGTGGAGAAGGCGATCCGGGTCGGGGGGCTGGCGAAGGCGAAGGCGAAGGCGATCCTGGAAGCGCTCGCCCGGCTGAAGCGGGAGTGCGGGGAGTATTCCCTCGCATTCCTTCGGGACGTGCCGCTTCCCGAGGCGCGCGCCTACCTGACCTCCCTGCCGGGCGTCGGGGTGAAGACGGCGAACGTCCTGCTTCTGTTCTCCTTCGGGCGGATGGCGTTCCCCGTGGACACGCACATCCTGCGGGTGGCGAAGCGTCTCGAGCTCGTCCCGGACGGGTCCGATCTCTCCCGGGCGGCGCTCCTCCTCGAGCCGCACGTCCCGGAGGGCGAGCACGTGCCGCTCCACCTGAACCTGATCCGGCTCGGTCGACAGGTCTGCCGCCCGAGGAACCCGCTCCACGCACAGTGTCCGCTCCTGCCCGTGTGCCCGGAGGGGAAACGGGACGGAGGAAAACGAAGGCCGTCCGCCCGATGATCCTTCTCAACGCCGTGCAACTGGCCCTCCTGGGCCTCTTGACGCTCGTGATGGGCCTGCCGGGCATCCTTCTGGCCCTGCTACTGCCGGGGAAACGCCTGAAGGGAATGCTCTTCCGGGTGGTTTCCCGGACCTATGCCCGGATCGCCCTGGGGTTCTTCGGGATCCGGGTGAAGGGGCGGGGCCTGTCGAACATCGATCCCGGAAAGTCGTATCTGTTCATGTCCAACCACGTGAGCCACGCCGATTCGCCCGCCCTTGCCCTGGTCATTCCCCATCCGCTCCATTGGGTGTTTAAAAAGGAGCTGTCGAAGATCCCCGTCTTCGGGTGGTTCCTGCTCTCCTGCGGCCAGGTGATGGTCGACCGGTCGGATCCGGAACGGTCGAAGGCGGCCCTGGCCGAGGCGCTTTCCGGGATGTCCGGCAACAACTCGGTGATGATCTACCCGGAAGGGACGCGCAGCCGGGACGGGAGCCTGCAGCCGTTCAAGAAGGGGGGGTTCTGGATGGCCCTGCAGGTAGGGCTGCCGATCGTCCCCGTGCGGGTCTCGGGCAGCCGCGAGGTCGTGGCTGCGGACTCGCTGCGCATCCGGCCCGGGACCGTCACGGTCGAGATCTTCCCCCCGATCGAAACCCGGGGCCGCACCACGTCGGACATCCCGGACCTCATGGCCCGGGTCCGCGAGGCGATGCTCTCCGGAACGACGGATCCTGCGTAAAGAAGAAAACCGCGCCCGCCACGGTGAATCCGGCGGCCGAGAAGAACATCGTCCGGTACCCGAGGTGCTCGGCCACGAACCCGAATGCCGCCGCGCCGACCACCAGTCCCATGTCGAAGGCCCCCGTGAACATCGCCATCGCCATCCCCCCCTTCTCCTTCCCCGCCCGGTCGAGGATGAGCGCCGAGAGCGAGGGGAAGAGGAATCCGTGCCCCGTCCCCGAGACGACGGCCACGAAGACGAGCCCGACAGGCCCCCCCACGAACGGGATCGAGAGGATGCCCATCCCCAGAAGCAGGAGCGAGAGCAGGCTCAGGCGCTCGCGGGGGAGACGGTCGGAAAGTTTCCTTCCGAGCGTCCGTGTTCCGACGACGGTCAGCGCGTAGGCGACGACGAAGATTCCGATCGAGGAGATCCGGCGGATCAGGAGGAAGACGGGAAGGAAGGTGAAGATCGATCCGTAGGCGATTCCGAAGAGAAACGCCGCCGAGTTCGGGATGAAGTACCTCCGGGAAAGGAAGTCCAAAAGCGAGGCCACCGGGAGGTGGGAGGAACGCTTCGGTTCCGACATCCCCAGGGGAAGAAGCCCCGCCAAAAAGGCGATGACGACGGCGGACAGGAAAAGGCCGTGGAACCCCGCCTTCCCGATCATCCACTCCCCGAGCCAGCCGCCGAGCGCCGTGGGAATGAAGAAGGAGAGGCCGAAGACGCCGAGCGCTTCCCCCCGGCGGTCGGCGGGGGCGGCCGCGGCGATGTAGGCGTACGAAGCGGTGGCGAAGAACGAGTACGCGGCTCCCTGGAAGATGCGGATGGCGAACAGATGCGCGCCTCCCTCCCGGACGAAGAGCCACGGGATGGTGGAGGCGGAGGCGAGCAGCGCTCCGGAGATGAGGAACGCCGTGCGCCCGCCCCGGTCCACGAAGAGACCGTTGACCGGCTTGAGGGAGACGGAGACGAGCGTTCCCGTGGCCATGATGAGCCCGATCTGTCCCTCCCGGATGGAGAGCGTGTACAGGAACGCCGGGAGGAAGATGAACATGGTCGCATAGAGGGAATAGAGGAAGTTCGAGGTGTTCAGCAGGAAATAGTTCCGGTCGTAGAGAGGGTGGGGCATACAGGGTACTATACCCGGGGGGGCGAATTTTTCCACCCGGCGCTCCTCCTCTTCCCCCCCGGGTCCGTTTCCGGGAGAATGGGGACATGAAACCGCTCCGCATCGCGCTGGCGCAGATCAATACGACCGTGGGAGACATCGGGGGGAACACCCGAAAGATCCTCGAGTACGTCTCCCGGGCCAGGGAGGCGGGCGCCGCGATCGTCGTCTTCCCGGAGCTGGCGATCACCGGCTACCCTCCCGAGGACCTGCTCCTGCGCGTCTCCTTCATCGAGAAGAACGGTTCGGCCTGGAAGGAGATCGCCCGCCGGGTGCAGGGGATCACCGCGGTGGTCGGATTCGTGGACCGCGATGCGAAGGGAAGGCACTACAACGCGGCGGGGATCGCGTCGGGGGGACGCGTGCGCGGAGTGTACCGCAAGAGGCATCTCCCCAATTACGGCGTCTTCGACGAACTCCGGTATTTTTCCCCGGGGCGGGAGCCGATGATCTTTCCCGCAGGGCGGTCCGCCATCGGCGTCACGGTGTGCGAGGACATCTGGGTTCGGCGGGGCCCTCTTCGCCGGGAAGCGAAGGCGGGAGCGCGGCTGGTCCTCAACCTGTCGTCTTCGCCGTACCATGCGGGGAAATGGGAGACGCGGAGGGAGGTGGTGGCCGGGCACGCCTCCGCCTCCCGGTGCCCGGTCGCCTACTGCAACCTCGTGGGGGGGCAGGACGAGCTCGTCTTCGACGGGGGAAGCATGGTCGTCTCGGCGAGGGGGAACCTTCTGGCGCGGGCGAAGATGTTCGAGGAGGAGCTCCTCCTTTGCGACGTGGACGGGGAGAAGGAGGGGGGGCGGATCGCCCCCCTGCCGCAGGAGGAGGAGGAGATCTTCGCCGCGCTCGTCCTGGGCACGCGCGACTACGTGGAAAAGAACCGGTTCCCCGGGGTGATCATCGGGCTCTCCGGGGGGATCGACTCCTCCCTGGTTGCCGCGATCGCGAAGGAGGCGGTGGGGCCGGAGCGCGTCCTCGGGATCACGCTGTCGTCTCCGTACACGGCCGCGATCAGCGTCGAAGATGCCCATGCCCTCGCGGGGAATCTGGGCATCCGGTGCCTCGACCTCTCCATCGGCGAGATTTTCCGGACCTTCGGGGAGGAGCTCTCGGAGTCCTTCCGGGGGTATCCCGCCGACACGACGGAGGAGAACATCCAGGCCCGCATCCGCGGCACGATCCTCATGGCCCTCTCCAACAAGTTCGGCCACCTCGTGCTCACCACGGGGAACAAGAGCGAGATGAGCGTCGGGTACGCGACCCTCTACGGCGACATGGCCGGAGGGTTCGCCGTGATCAAGGACCTGTTCAAGACGAGCGTCTACCGGCTCGCGCGCCACTACAACCGCAGATGCGGCCGCGACCTCATCCCCGAACGGGTGCTCACGCGTCCGCCGTCGGCGGAGCTTCGGCCCGACCAGAAAGATTCGGACGCGCTCCCCGAATACGGGATCCTCGATCCGATCTTGAAGATGTACGTGGAGAAGGATCGCAGCGTCCACGAGATGGTTGCGGCCGGGTACCCGGAAGAGGTCGTCCGCCGCGTCGTCTCCCTCGTCGACGGGAGCGAGTACAAGCGGCGCCAGGCGCCGCCGGGGGTCAAGATCACCCCGCGGGCGCTGGGCAAGGACCGCCGGATGCCGATCACCAACCGGTCGAACGCCTAGTTGCGGCGGAGGAAAGGAGGCGTCCCATGGCGAAAGCGGAACGAAACGTCATCTCGCTGCTCCGGGAACAGCTGAAGGCCGTCCACGAACTCCTCGAGGGAACGATGGCGGACGTGACGCCGGAACTGGCCCATTGGATCCCCCCGGGCGCGGCGCTTCCGATCGGTGCGACCTACGCCCACGTGGTCACCTCGGAAGACGGCGTCGTCAACGGAATGTTCCGGGGAGGCGCCCCGCTCTTCGCCGGCGACTGGGCGAAAACGACGGGGTTGTCCGAGCTGCCACCCTCCTTCGACCCGAGGAAGCCGGGATTCCCCGACTGGAGCGGGTGGAGCCGCAAGGTGAAGGTGGACCTGCCGGCGTTCCGGAAGTATGCGCAGGCCGTCTACGCCTCGTCGGATGACTTCCTGGCGTCGATCCGGGGCAAGGACCTGGACCGCCCGGTCGATCTCGGCGCGCTGGGCCTGGGGCAGTCCACCCTGGGGTTCGTGATCAACCACGGGATCCTGGGGAACGCCTTCACCCATTGCGGGGAGATCTCCTGCCTGAAGGGACTGCAGGGGAAGCGGGGCTATCCCTTCTGACGGGCAGGGGGCGGCGAGGCCCCTACGCCCGAAGCTTCATCACGCGGAACCCCTCGGCAAATCTCGGACGGGGGCGGTCCCCTGCCTTCGCGCCCCCGGGGGGCGCGGGATGCGCCCGCTCCGCCTCGCGGGCGGCCCGCTCCCGGACCCGGTCCGACGGGTCCCAGGCGCCCAGCTGGGTTCCGTAGGCCCGGAGAGACTCGATTTTCGCGTCGATCGTGCCGGTGATGTCGATCCACGTGTTCGGGAAATGGGTCGCGCAGACGTAGACCGCGTCGACCTTGTGTGCCGGCCCCTCCTCGGGCCACAGAAGCTCCATCTCGGCGCAGGGGAAGACGGCCTCGAGCGCGACCGTCCCCGCCGCGCGGTGATCCGGATGGTTGATGTACCGGTCTTCGAAGAACCAGGCCTGGGGATCCCCGCAGATCAGGACTTCCGGCCGGTGCTTGCGGATCTCGCGGACCAGCCTCCGACGGAGATCGAGGGTGGGGAGAAGCTCGCAGTCGTCGTACCCGAGAAAAACAACCTCCTTCACGCCGAGCACGCGGGCCGCCTCCCGCTGCTCCGCCTCCCGGGTGCGCGCCAGGGTCTCGCGGGTGAACGCACCGTCGTGCGTGCCGACGTTGCCGCTCGTGATGACCACGAACGTCACCTCGCATCCGGCGCGCGTCCATCGGGCGATCGTGCCCGACACGAGGAACTCCGCGTCGTCGGGGTGGGCGAAGACCGTCATCGCGGAGCGGGGAACGTAGTCGGCGTCGAACCGGGGCATCGGTCTCCTCGGATTTTCCTGTCGGGAATTATCGCACGTTGATCGTCCGGTACTTCGCGATCCGGACCAGCCCCGGCTTCGCTCCCTTGAACTTGGAGACGTGCCGCGCCTCCGCAAGGAACACCGGGACGTTCGGCGACCCTTTCGCCTTGCTGTGGAAAACCGCGAGCCGTGCGGCCTCTTCCACCACCTCGTCCGGGATCTCCGCGCCCGGCGGGCGCCGGATCAGGACGTGGCTTCCCGGGATCCCCTGGGTGTGCAGCCAGAGGTCGTCGGGCCTCGCCAGCTCCTTCACGATCCGGTCGTTCCCCTGGTTGTTCTTTCCGAGGAGAAGCGTGTAGCCGCGGAAGGGACGTTCTTCCACCTCCGGCACAACGGCTTTCCCGACGGCCTTCGCCGTCTTGCGCTTCCCCGGTTTCCGGGGTGCGAACGTGGCGGAAAGTTCCTGCCGGACGGCCAGCAGATCGTCCCGCATCGCGGCCGCAGCGAGCTGTGCTTCGAGCGACTCGAGGTAGTAGACGGTCTCCGCCACCTCGCGCTTCCTCCTCCGGACGATCTCGGTTGCCCGTTTGGCCTTCTTGTGCTGGAGGAAGTACCGCGTCATGTTCTCCACGGGCGTCTTCGCCGGGTCGAGGGAGATCCCGCGAAACTCGGCCATCCCCTTGCGCAGCGCGGCCAGGTTCGCCTTGAGCGTCTCGCCGCGCTCTCCCCCCTTGAGCCCTTCCTTCAGTCGCTCCTCGTCGCCCCCCACGTTTTCGAGCTTGTGTCGCTCCTTTCGAAGGAGCGCGGACAGGCGGGACCGGAGCTGCTGGCGGAGAACGGCATCCTCGAGATTCCGTGCGATCTCCCCGTAAAAGCGATCCGCCGCCTCGTTGGCCGAGGAGGCGGGAGCGAAGTCGGCAAAGCCGGCCGACGGACAAGGGAACGGGAGGATCCGCTTCTTCCCCGTCGGGAGGGTCCCGATGCCGGGGGAGAAGTCGTCCTCCTCGTACCGGCGGACCAATTCCCGGATCGCGGCAAACAGGGTATCGGGGCTCTCCCTCCCGCGGCCGGCCGCTTCGTGGGCCAGCTCCTGCCCCAGGCCGGAAACCTCCCGCTGGAGGACGCGGGGAAGCCCCTCCCACCCCATCGCGTGGATCCGCTCCGCGTCGGCCGCGGTGAACTCGGGAAGAAAGATCCGCTCCGGCTTGGGGAGGGGGCGGTACGGAACCCCCGAAGCGACCTCCCGGATCCGGCTCTCCTCCTGGGAGACCGTCCGGAGCGGTTCGAGGACGAGGCCGTCCGGCCCCACGTAGATCAGGTTGGCGTGCCGCCCGTACAGCTCGGCGAACAGGGTCGTCCGTTCGTGCACCGCATCGGGCCGGGGAGAGAAGAACTCCATCCGGACCAGGCGATCGAAGGGGGCGACGGAGACCGCGGCAAGGCGCATCCCGACGAGGTGGCGCCGCAGGTACTGGCAGAACCTCGGGGGGGAAACCGGATTGGGGATGCGGCGGGTGGTGAGATGGAGGCGGCAGAGGTCCGGGTGCGCGGAAAGGAGGAGGCGGGCCTCCTCCCGGCCCGTCCACAGCGTCAGCACGATCTCCCGGTCGCGGGGCTGGTGCACCTTGGAGACGAGGGTCCCCCGGAAGCGTTCCGAAAGCTCCGCCACGATCCGTTTCAGGAGGAACGCATCCATCGTGATGGTATTGTACTCCCATCACGAGAGGGAGAAGGGCCCCCGTTTCCGGGAAGAATCCGCGGGCAGCGGGAGGGGAGGAAAACGTCGATGCCATACACCGAGGCCCCCGGCTTCCGCATGGAGTACGAAACGCACGGATCGGGAGATCCGCTGCTTCTGATCAACGGGCTGGGAAGCGACCGCACGGAGTGGCTTTTCCAGATTCCCGCGTTTGCCGGACGGGTTCGGGTCGTGGCCTTCGACAACCGGGGCGCCGGCGGCAGCGAAGCGCCGCTTGGGCCGTACTCCACGGCGCAGATGGCCGACGACGCGGCGGCCCTTCTGGATCACCTCCGGATCGACCGGGCGCACGTCCTCGGCGTTTCGTTGGGCGGGATGATCGCCCAGGAGGTCGCGCTGCGCCACCCGCGCCGGGTGCGAAGGCTCGTGCTGGCCTGCACGGCGCCGGGCGGGGACGGTTCCCTGCGGCCCGACCCCGAGGTGCTCCAGGCGTTCGTCCGCACCCCCGGGGCCGACCCGGAGGAGGAGATTCGACGGGTGCTCCCGTATCTCTATTCCGAGAGGTACCGGCGGGATCACCCGGAGGAGATCGAGTCGTTCGTCCGGAGGAGGCTCGCGAAGCCGATATCCGCGGAGGGGCAGTCCGCGCAGCTGGCGGCCGCCGTCGGGCATTCGGCGTGGGACCGCCTTCCGATCATCAAGGCGCCGACGCTGGTGATCACCGGGGAGGCGGACCGGGTAGTGCCGCCGGAAAATTCCCGCCGCATCGCGGGCCGAATCCCCGGAGCCAAACTCGTCATTCTCCCTGGCGCTCCCCACCGCCTCTTCGCGGAAAACGCCGAGGCGTTCAACCGGGAGGTCATGGCCTTTCTCCTTTCCGGGGACTCGCGATCGTGATGGCTCTCAGGCCGGAGGTTACAGCGTGGGCGGGTCTTCGGGAGGGGGGAGGGCGATCTTTCGCCTTTCGCCCACCGGACGGATGCTTTCCCGGTGGCATTGGATGATGAACGCGGCCGCCTCGATCGGGTCGTCGGTGAGGTGGAAGAGCTTGAGGTCGGAGCGGGAGATCGTCCGTTCCTTGATCATCGAGGTGCGCATCCATTCGATCAGCCCGCCCCAGTAGCTCTGCCCCATCATCACGACGGGGAACCGGCGGATCTTTCCGGTCTGGATGAGCGTGAGGGATTCGAAGAACTCGTCGAGCGTGCCGAACCCCCCGGGCATGATGACGTATCCCGCGGCGTATTTCACGAACATCACCTTGCGTGCGAAGAAGTGCTTGAAGTGGAGCGACTTGTCCTGGTACCGGTTCACCCGCTGCTCTTCCGGGAGTTGGATGTTCAGCCCGATGGAGAGGCCCTTCCCGCGCTTGGCTCCCCGGTTTGCCGCCTCCATGATTCCGGGACCCCCGCCGGAGATGATGGAGTATCCCTTGCGGGAGAGCCCTTCCGCCACCTTGCAGGCGGTCTTGTAGGACCAGTCGGTCCGTCTGGCGCGGGCGCTGCCGAAGATGGAAACGGCCGGACCGACGTTACGGAGGGCTTCGAAGCCCTCCACGAACTCGCTCATGATGCGGAAGACACGCCATGTCTCGACCCCCGCAAATTCCTCCACGGGCCTTCTTTCCTACGACTTTCGGGAGGTTTTCGCGTAGAAGGTTTCAAGCACTTGAACGACGTCCTTGCTGCCGCACTTCGGACACTTGCGTTTCCCTTCCTCGTATTCCGCGAAAGAGAGGATTTCCGTGAACTTTTTCTTGCATCGTTTGCACTCGAACGAGTAGGTTGGCATCGCATCCTCCTTTTTCGGGGCCGGGGTTTCCGCGGAGAAAGAACCTAGAGTTGTTAATGCCATAAAGTCGGCCCGGAGGCAAGTGCCGGCAATGCGGGGCCGGCCTGCACCGTCTCGTTCCTCGGCGGCATCCCATGAATATGGAAAAAGTTCCTTTTCTCGACTACCGCGAGGTTCTCGTCACCGGAGGAACGGGCTTCCTGGGCCGGCACGTCTGCCGGGCCCTGATCGCGCACGGATTCCTCCCCCGTCTTTTGGTCCGGGTCGGCTCGGAAGAGCGCATTCCGGAGGACGTCCGTCGCGCGTGCCGGGTGACCCCGGGCGACGTCACGATCCGGGAGTTCGTGGAGAATGCCGCCCAGAGCACCCAGGCGATCGTTCATCTCGCGGGGATCATCCGGGAGTATCCGGAGCAAGGCGTCACCTTCGAAAAGGTCCATGTGGAGGGTACGAAAAACGTCGTTCACGCAGCGAAGATCTGGGGGATCCCCCGGCTGGTCCACGTGAGCGCCCTCGGGGCGACGGCGGGCGGGCCCGGCAATTATTTCGATTCGAAGGGAAGGGCGGAGGAGATCGTCCGCCGGTCGGGGCTCTCCTGGACGATCCTCCGGCCGAGCGGGATCTTCGGCCCAGGGGACCAATTTTTCTCCGAACTGGAACGTGCGGTCCGCCGGGCCCCGTTTCTTCCCGTCCCGGGCGACGGGAAGTTTCTCCTTCAGCCCGTGTTCGTCGGGGACGTGGTCAAGGGGATCGTCGATGCGCTCACCGCTCCCGGCGCGGAAAGACGATCGTTCGACGTCGCCGGCCCGGAACGGTTCCCCTACGTTGAACTGATCGACCGGATCGCGTCGGCGGCCGGCGTCCGGGTCCGAACGGTGCACATTCCCGTGCCGCGGCTTCGCCGGGTGGTCCGGTTCCTCTCCCGGTTCGAGAAATTCCCCCTCACCCAGGACATGATCGACGTGCTATTGGCGGGAAACACCTGCGACCCTGATCCGTACTTCTCCGCACTTGGGCTCGAACCGGTTCCCCTTTCCGGATACCTCGCCTCATCGTCCGGGTCCGGGGGCACCGGACTGGGTGCCGGTCCGAACACGTGGGACGGGGAGCAAAAGAACTCTTCCCGGGATGCGGCTTGATGGCCGGCTCCCTATATCAGAATATAAGCAAATTATTTCCTCTTCGCTCGGGAGATTAGGAAAAAAACTTCCTAATCTCTGTCCCGGTAACGCTTTCGAGAAGAAAATCATCTGAAAACAAAAGGGTTTTTTTATGCCACGAGAGGGATCGGATTTTGCTCTCTTCGGGAGGAAATGGGTCAACTCCTCGGGAATAGGGTGAAATCCGCGGCTTGGCCCATCTTTTTTCTCCTTGTTTCTTGCCTTGGGTTCATCCCTTCCGAAGCGCTCGGAAAATCGTACACGTATTCCGATATCCATCCGGCCGGCTGGATCGATTCCCGGGTGATGCGGGTGAACGGCCGCGGCGAGGCGGTCGGATCCGGGACGACCGATGCCGGGGAGCGCGGATTCCTCTGGTCTGCCGGAAGGATTACCGTGCTCCTCCCCCCCGGCGCGGACAGCGCCCGGGCGGCGTGGATCAACGACCGCGGGGAGATCGCCGGGACCTGGGTGAAAGACGGCGTTTCTCGTGCTTTCCTGCTGCGGGACGGGATCTACCTCGATCCGACTCCGGGGTGGGCGTACTCGGAGGCCACCTATGTGGGAGAGGACGGCGCGGTCGGCGGGACCGGAGAATTCGGGGCGTTCGTTTCCCGAGGCGGCGCCTTGGAGATCCTCCCGGGATTTTCCGTCGTGGTGGCGGGCAACTCCTCGCAACAGTTCATCGGCATCCGGGAAGGCACCGCCTGCCTGTACCTTCCAAGCCAGGGATATCTGCCCCTCACTCCGCCCGGGACGGCGTACGCCGCCCCCCACGAGATCAACGAAAACGGCCGCGTGGCGGTCACCTCCGTGGAGGACGGGGTCGTCAAGGGATTCGTCTACTCCGCGCCGTTCTTCGTCGTGATGACGCCTCCCGGGTGGACCACCTCGCGCGCCACATCGATCAACAACTTCGAGATCGTGGGCGGATACGGCGATTCCCCGGAGGGCAGGCGAAGCTTCTTGCGGAGGGGAGGGGATTACGAGACCCTCTCCTTCCCCGGCTGGATCGCCACGGAAGTCGTCTCCGTCAACGATTCCGGTGAGGTGGCGGGGTCCGGGACGACGGCGTCCGGGGAAATCCACGCCTTCGTCGCCTCCCCGGCCGCGGTGCCTGCAGTGGAAGCATCGGATACGGGGGGATCCGGGGGATGCGTCATGGCGCCCCGGCGAGCGGGCGGCGGGCCGGACGGCCGCGGACCGGCCGATCCGATCCTTTTGGGGCTTCCCCTCCTCCTTCTTCTGTTCCGGAGGAACGGAACGCTTCGCGTCCGGCGTACCCGGGACGGGGATTTCGCGATTCATCGGGGAACGGCGGGTCGTACGGGAGGTTATTCCCCGAGGATCTTGACGAGGACCCGTTTCCTCCTCCGGCCGTCGAACTCGCCGTAGAAGATCTGCTCCCAGGGGCCGAAGTCGAGCTTCCCCCCGGTCACGGCGACCACCACTTCGCGGCCCATCACCTGCCGCTTGAGGTGCGCGTCTCCGTTGTCCTCCCCCGTGCGGTTGTGCAGATAGCGGGAGATCGGCTCGTGGGGGGCCAGCTCCTCGAGCCATCGCGCGTAGTCCTGGTGGAGTCCGCCCTCGTTGTCGTTGATGAAGACCGAGGCGGTGATATGCATCGCGTTCACCAGGCACAGCCCCTCGCGGATCTTGCTTTCCTTCAGGCACGCGTCGACCTCGCGGGTGATGTTGACGAACGCCATTCGTTGCGGAACGTGGAACCAGAGCTCCTTCCGGAAGTGTTTCATCCGCTCCTCCTTCTCATCCGGCCAGCGCCCGGAAGAACCGGGACGGCACCTGGGCGGCGAGCAGGGCCTTCTTCACCGGGGGGAGCGCCACGACGATCCGCGTGATGACGCGCAGGACGGCGTGGTCGAGCCGCTCGAAGTCGTCGAAGAGCAGGTTCTGGAACTTCCCGCGCTCGATCGCCATGAGGATCGCCCGGTGCCACGCCGTTTCCGGCACGATGACGCGCTCCTTCCGCGGCTCCATCGAAAGCGCCCCCGTCGCGCAGGCCGGCCTGCAGACGCCGCACCCGAGGCACGCGTCTCCGTGGACGGCCGCCTTCGCCTCCGCCCCCTCCCCACCGACCTCGATCGCGTCGATGGGGCACTTCTTCGCGCACCGCCCGCAGCCGGAGCACCGGCCGGCGTCGATCGCCGCGAGGAACGGCGAGGTGATCACGGCGTCGAACATCCGGAACCGGTTGATCGCCGTGAGCATCGCGCAGCAGCATCCGCAGCAGTGGCAGACGAACGCGGGGCGGCGCTTCACGTTGTCCCCGATGTGGGCGAGGCCGGCCTCGCGCGTGGCCGCGAAGATGTCCAGCATCTCCTCCCGGGAGATCTTGCGCGCCAGCCCGCGCCGCACGAGGAAGTCGGCCGCGGCGTTCAAGGTCGTGCACACTTCCATCGGCTGTTCGCAGCTCTTTCCCTCGTGCTCCAGGACGTGCCGGCAGTAGCAGAGGGAGACGGCCCACGCCTTCGCCTCCCGGATGATCTGTTCCGCGCGTTCGTAGTCGAGGATCCGCGTCGCGTCCTCCGGGTCGACCGCGGTCTCGTGCACGAGCGTCCGCCCGCCCTGGATCTTCCCCGCCAGCACGGAGCGTGCGAGATCCGGCCGGTCGTGGGCGTATTCGACCATGTACCGGGCGAGCTCCTTCTGGGGGACGTCGTCCCGGACCCGCATGAAGGTGAACTCGAAGAAGCCGAAAAGGGTGGGGGAAAGGAGGTATTCGACCTTCCCCTGGTTCTCGAAGTCCATCACGAGGCCCTTTTCCGCCATCCGCTCCAGGACGGGGCGAAGGGCGTCCGGACGTTTCCCCGTGCGGCGGGCGATGCCGTCGATGTCCGTGAACCGGATCGGCATCCGGGCGCCGATCTCCGCCTCTTCTTCCGTGTAGAGCCGCTTCAGGATTTCGTAGATCGCGTCGGCCGGAGGCGCTCCGATCGGATAGCGGTCGAGCCGCTTCTGGAGCCTGCCGTACACCCCGTGCCCGTTCCGTAGGTGGCCCATCGGATCTTCTCCTTGCCCGACGAAGTCTCCCTAGAATACCGGGATCGGCGCGTGCCGTCCACGCGGTCCTTGCCCTTCCCGGATCAGAGGGGCGTTTCCGTTCCGAAATTTCCGCCGGGGAAGGGTTACAGGTCGCGCGCGATCCGTTCGGCGGCGAGCCGGGACTGCAGGACGCAGTCGTTCAGGGCGATCCCACGGTAGGCGTTGCTGTTCACGTGGATGCCGGGGTGGGCGGCGAGGCGCTCCCCGATCCGCTCGAGCACCTTCCCGTGTCCCACGGGGTATTGCGGGATCCCCTTTTCGTGGAAGAAGGCGCGCGAGAGGACCGGTTCCGCGGCGATCCCCATCGTGACCGACAGTTCGGAGCGCACGAGGGCGATCAGTTCCTCGCCAGGCAGCGCGGCAAGCTCCGGCCCGCGCACGCCGCCCACCATCGCCCGGATCAGGGCTTTCCCCTCCGGGGCCCGGTTCGGGAAGACGCTCGAGTCCCACAGCGCCCCGAGGATCCTGCGTCTCTCCCCGCGCGGGATGAGGAAGCCGAACCCGTCGAGCGGATTGCCGAGCGTCGCCTGGTCGTATCCGAGCGCCACGACCGAGATCGGGGAGTAGGGAATCGCAGAAAGGGCTTCGCGAAGCGCCGGGTCCGCCGGGCCGAGGATCTCCGCGGCCGCGTAGGCGGGCGTAGAGACGACCGCCACGTCCGTGTCGATCTCCCCCCGGAGGCCGTCTTCCTCGAGGGAGAGCAGGATCTTCCCTTCGCGGCGGGTGATCCGGCCGACCGAAACCCCCAGGTGGAGACCCTCCGAGAGACGCTCCGCCAAAATGTCGGTGAGCTCCTGCACGCCGTTTTCGAAGGACATGAGGACGCCCCCCGGTCCCGCCGACATCTCCCGCTTCTCCCCGGATTTGCTGCGCTCCCGCTGGAGGGAAATCATCCCCTTCACGAGCCCGCCGTACTTGCGTTCCAGGTCGTAGATCAGGGGAAAGCAGCTGCGCAGCGACATCCGGTCCGGGTCGCCGGCGAAGATTCCCGTGACCATCGGGTCGATGAGCTTCTCCAGGGCCTCGGGGCCGAGACGCCGGCGCGCGAAGTCGCCGAGCGATTCGTCCGTCCCCGCGGGCGGGCCCGGGGCGAAAGGCTCCATGGCGATGCGCAGCCTCCCCCGCAGGGAGAGCAGGGGAGACCGGAAGAACGTCTGGGGCGTCTCGGGAAGCCGGTGGAGCCTCCCCTCCGAGAAGATGAACCGCTTCCGCGCGAGGTCCGATGACCGGGCGAGCCGGTCCCCGATTCCCAGCTCCTTGACGAGCTCGAGGGAGTAGGGCTTGTTGGTGAGGAAGCCGTTGGGGCCCCACTCCATGTGGAAGCCGCCTTCCCGGAGGGTGCGCATCTTCCCTCCCGGACTTTTCTCGGCCTCGAAGAGGACGATCTCCGCCGATTTCCCGGACTTCGAGAGTTCGCGGACGAGGTAGTGGGCCGTGCAAAGCCCCGAGATCCCCGCCCCGACGATGGCGATCCGCCTCACGCCTTCTCCTTCCCCCGATCTTCCGCCACGGCCGACAATACGATTTCCTTGAGCGCCCGGATGAACGCGGGCGAGTCGTTCAGCGCCGGCACCCGAAGGAACGTGGCGATCCCCGCTTCCCCCGCCGTCGAACGGAGCCGGATATCCAGCTCGTGGAGCGTCTCGATGTGATCAGACACGAAACTTACCGGCACGACCACGAGCCTTTCGACTCCCTGCCGGCCGAGACGGACCACTTCTTCCACGGTGTCCGGCTTGAGCCATTCCACCCTTCCCACCCGGCTCTGGTAGGAGATCGAGTGGGGGTACCCCGGGAAGGCGTCCATCACCGCCGCGACCGTCCGCTCCACCTCCGCCTGGTACGGGTCGCCCTCGTCGATGAACGATTTCGGGATCCCGTGGGCGCTGAAGAGAAGATGGGTCCCTTCCGGTCCGGCCCCCCGGATCGTCTCCGCGATCGTCTCCGCCAACGCCGCGATGTACCCCGGGTGGTCGGGCCACGACTTCACCTCGGCCAGCGGAAAGGAGGCTCCGGCCCACCGGATCCACCGCCGCAGATCGGAGAGGCTCGATCCGGTGGTGGCTGCGCAATATTGGGGATAGAGGGGGAGGGCGATCGCCCGGGACACGCCTTCTTCCTTCATTTCCAGGGCTGCGTGCTTGGCGAGGGGGTGCCAGTATCGCATCCCCACGTAGACGCGGAAGGTTCCCCCGGTTTCCCGAAGGGCCGCCTCGAGCGCGGCGCGCTGGTTCTCGGTCAGCTTCCCGATCGGCGAGCCCCCGCCGATCTCCTCGTAGTATCTTTTGACTTTCCGGGTGCGCACCCCCGAGACGATCCAGGCGAAGAGCGGCTGCGTGAGAGGCGCGAGGGGAAGGCGGATCATCTCCCGGTCGGAGAAGAGCCGGGCCAGGAACGGCCGGATGGCGGAAAGCGAGTCCGGTCCCCCCATGTTGAGCAGGACGACCCCCGTGAGCGGCGGGGATGAGGGCAAGGGCGCCCCCTTTTGCGGGATGCTCACCCCTTCCTTCCGAGCCGGTGGACCGCCTCCACCATGGCGACCGCGTGCTCGGGATTCGTCGGAGGGAGGATGCCGTGCCCGAGGTTGAAGATGTGGGCGGCGGCGGACTGCCCCAGGCGGAGGACGTCCCGCACGCACTCCTCGATCTGCCCGGGCGGGAGGAAGAGCATCGTGGGATCCAGGTTCCCCTGGAGCGCCACGGTGTCCCCCACCGCGGCCGCGGCCTGGTCGAGCGGGATCCGCCAGTCGACCGCGATGACGTCGACGGGGAGGGTCCGGATGGCGGGAAGGAGCGTCGCGCAATCGTTGGCGTAGTGGATGACCGGAACCCCGTCGCGCCGCAGGGACGCAAGCACCTCGCGGGTGTAAGGGAGGACGTACTTCTCGTAGTCGCCGGGGGTGAGGATCCCCGCCCAGGTGTCGAAGACCTGGATCGCCTGCGCGCCGGCCTCGATCTGGGCGTTGAGGTAGAGGATGACCGTCCTCGCGATCTTCTTCATGAGCGATCGGAAGACGTCCGGGGCCTGGTACATGAGCGTCTTGAGCTTGATGAAGTTGCGGGAGGTTCCCTGCTCCACGATGTAGGAGGCGAGGGTGAAGGGAAGCCCGGAGAACCCGATGAGCGGGACCTTCCCCTCGAACGCCTTGCGCAGGACCCGGATCGTTTCCATCACGAAGGGGACCTTCTCTGCGGGGTCGGGCACGGCGAGCGCATCGACGTCGGCCTGGCCCCGGATCTCCTTCCCGAGGATCGGGCCCTTTCCGTCGTGGAACACGAGGGGGACCCCCATCGCCTCGACCGGGATCAGGATGTCGGAGAACAGGATCGCGGCGTCCACCCCGAGCCGCTCGACCGGCTGGATCGTCACCTCCGCCGCCAGTTCCGGGGTCTTGCACAAGGTGAGAAAGGAGGTCTTCCCCCGGACCTTCTGGTATTCCGGCAGGTATCGTCCCGCCTGGCGCATGATCCAGACCGGGGTCACGTCGACCGGCTCGCGCCGGCACGCCCTCAGGAATCGGTAATCCGCCATCCCGCCTCTCCTGCGCTTCGTAGAAAACGTCCCCGTTCCTGGGTCACTTGTTCTTGGCCGCCGCGGATTTCCCCGTCGCGACCGCTTCCGCCAGCCGCCGTTTCGTGCGGATCGGGACGTAGTCGCAGAACGGCTCCTCCTCGAGATAGTCCTCGAGGACGGCGTCGGCCCGGGCGCGGCACCCGCCGCAGATGTTTAAGTATTCGCACTCGCCGCACCGGCCCTTGTACTTCTCGAACGCCCGGAGCGACTCGAACAGCTCGGAGCGATACCAGATCTCCTCGAACGGCTGCTTCTTCACGTTCCCCGCCACGACGGGGAAATAGGAGCACGGCTGGACGTTCCCCTTCGAGTCGATGAAGGCGATCGTCTGCGCGCAGATGCACCCCTTCCCGCCGCCCGTGGAGAAGGAGAGCGTCCTCGGCTGGATCTTGATCCCCTCCTCCTTGGCTTTCTGGAGCCGGACCCGGTAGTAATGGGGGGCGCAGGTGGGACGCACGAGCATCTCGGTCTCGTTCTTCTCCATCTGGTAGTGCCACGCAAGGATCTCCTCGTAGTCCTCCTTGCTGATCAGCTCGTCCATGATCTCCTCCCCCCGCCCGGTGGGGACGATCATGAACATGTACCAGGCGTGGGCGCCGATCTTCTTGGCGAGCCGGTACGTTTCCGCGATGTCGTGCTGGTTCCGCTTGGCGAAGGAGGAGTTGACGATGAACTTGATGCCGTTCCGGTGGAACGTCTCGGCCGCGCGCAGCACGGCCTCGAACGCGCCCGGCTGCTGCCGGAAGTCGTCGTGCACGGCCGCGGTGGAGCCGTCGAGGGAGAGGGAGACGATCTTGATCCCGCTCTCCTTCATCTGCTCGCAGACCGCGTCGGTCACGAGCGTCCCGTTCGTGGCGAGGCACATCCTCAGCCCCTTGTCGGTCCCGTACTTCGCGATCTCGAAGAGGTCCCGGCGCAGCAGCGGCTCCCCCCCGGAGAGGACGAGAACCGGGCTGCAGAAGGAGGTGATGTCGTCGATGAGCTTCTTCGCATCCTCCGTCGTGAAATCGGTGTCGTGGGACGTCATGGAGGAGGAGGCCCGGCAGTGGATGCAGCTCAAGTTGCAGCGCCCGGTCACCTCCCAGGCGATCCATTTCGGGATGAACTCTTCCTTGGCCATCTGCTTTCCTTCCCTCTTCCGGTTCGCGGCGGCAACCGGCCTTCCCGGAAATGCCCAATCTTCAAATTATAAACCAGGCGGGGCCGAAGGACACCGGATTCCCGGGTTTTTCGGCCGATGGGGCCTACTTCGCCATTTCGGCGTACTTCCGCGCGTTCTCCCGGTCCCCGATCGCCTCGTACGACTTCGACAGCAGGGAAGCCGCCTCCTTGGTCGGAAGCAGGTCCATGCTCCGAGACAGCTCCGGGATCGCCGCCCGGTGCTCGTTTTTCTGATGGTGAAGCGCTCCCAGCAGGAGATGCGGCTCGAAGAATTCGTCGTCCAGGCGGATCGCCCTCCGGAGGGCGGTCTCCGCGGAGGCGTAATTCTTCCGGATCAGGTGCACGTGCCCGATGCTGGAGAAAAACGGCGACTGGTCCGGCTCCCGGGCGGCCGCCGCTTCGTACTTGGCGAGTGCCTCTCCGTGCCGTTTCTCCTTCCGCAGCTTGTCCCCCTCGTCGGCCAGGTCGTACGCCTTCTGGACCTCCTTGAGCCTTGCGGTGTTGCGGAGAAAAGTCGTCTCGTTGAACGTGTAGTTCGGGTTCCTCACGGTGTTCGGGTACCGCTGCGCGATGTAGGCCCGCGCGTTGGCGAGCCGCTCCGCGGAGAACGGGTGGGTGCGGAAGAGCCCCTCCACGAAGAGGGGATTCCGTCCTCCCTCGAGCTCCGAGTAGAAATATTCCTGCAGCCGCACGGCCCCTTCGGGGTTGTAGCCCGCCTTGACCATGTAGTCGATCCCCAGCCAGTCGGCCTCGCGCTCCTGATCCCGCGAGAAGCCGTTGTTGATGAGCGACGCGGTGATCCCGGAGATCTGCATGATCCCGGCACGGTCCCCGGCAGCGATCGAGATCCCCGCGAGGAGCACGTTGGCCGCGATGGCCCGCTGGTACCCCGCCAGGGAATGCTTCGCGGTGACGTGGCCGGTTTCGTGGCCGAGCACCGCCGCCATCTCCGCCTCGCTTTTGAGTCCGACGAGCAGCCCCCGGTTGATGACGATGAACCCGCCCGGGAGCGCGAAGGCGTTCGGGACCGAGGAGTTCAGGACCCGGTACCGGTAGGAAAGGTCGGGGCGGTGGGACACCCGGGCAAGCCGCACCCCGACGCCCTGCACGTACGCCTCGAGCGCGCCGTCCCGGTAGAACCCCCCCTGCTGCTGTACGGCCGGCCCGTAGGCCTTCGCCCCCAGGGAGACCTCCTCCTCCTGCGTGAAGGAGACGAGGGCGAGTTCGGATTTTCCCGTAACGGGGTTGACGGCGCAGGCGTACACCGCGAGGGCCAGCGCGGCGAACGCGGACAGCGAAAGGGCGATGCCCCGCAGCGGTCGATGGACCATCCCGCACCTCCTGAAACCGAAAACGTTCGATATTCGGACTTTCCCCATTATTTCACGGGGAGGTTCCCCCCGGCAACCGGGGCAAGGCGCGTTGGACGATCCCGTCGCCTCTGATATAAAGGAAACGAGGGAAATTACGCCAAGGAAGGACCCGATGGCACGGAAGAAGTCGAGAAATCGGATCAAGCGGTCGCACCTTCCCGGGACGCTGCCGGGAACGCTGGTGGCCCACGTCGAGGCGGGGACCGAGCCGGCGCAGATCCACCTCTTCTCCTACACGCCGGAGGCGTGCGAAGAGCGATCCGTGCGCCCGGAGGAGATCCCCTCCCTTGTCGTTCCGGAAAACGGCGTCCTCTGGCTCGACATCTGGGGGCTTTCCGACCCCGGGATCGTGAAGGCGATCGGAGATCGGTTCGGGTTCCATCCGCTGGCTCTCGAGGACGTGCTGAACATCCCCCAGCGCCCGAAGGTGGAGCGGTACCCGGGGCACCTTCTCCTCATCCTGCGGGAGATCCAGTACCCTCAGGAGCCGGAACAGTTCAGCCTGTTCCTGGCCGACCGGCTCGTGGTGACGTTCCAGGAGCGGCCCGGCGATCCCTTCGATCCCCTCCGGGACCGAATCCGGCACGGAAAGGGAAGGATCCGCTCCCTGGGCGCGGATTACCTCGCCTACGCTCTCTGCGACGCGGTCATCGACGCCTTCTTCCCGAGCCTGGAGAAACTCGGCGACATGGTGGAAGAGCTCGAGGAGCGGGTGATGGCGCACCCCGTGCCGGAGACGCTGCGGGGAATCCGGGAGACGAAACGAAAGCTGCTCGAGGTGCGTCGCGCCGTGTGGCCGGCCCGCGACGCCATGAACGATCTGATCCGGGAGGAGACCCCGCTGATCCAGGCGGAGACGAAGGTGTTCCTGCGGGACTGCTACGACCATTCGATCCAGGTCATGGACATGGTGGAGACGTACCGGGAGATGGCGGGAGGCCTGGTCGACGAGTACCTCTCGGCGGTGTCCAACCGGATGAACGAGACGATGAAGGTCCTCACGATGATGGCGACGATCTTCATCCCCCTCTCCTTCATCGCAGGCCTGTACGGGATGAACTTCGACCACCAGGCCTCTCCGTTCAACATGCCGGAGCTCACCTGGCGGTACGGGTACCCCCTCGTCCTGATCGTGATGGGGGCGACGGCGGGGGGATTGCTCTACTACTATCGAAGAAAGAAGTGGCTGTGACGGGAACCCGGGGGGACGCAGGGAAGGCTTCGAAAAGGAGGAACGGACGATGAGTGCGCCCGTGTTTGCCCGACCCAAGGAGAAGGTGGAGTTCGACCCGGCCCGGTTTGCGGCGAAGCCGTTGTTCGAGAGCCCCGAGATGAAGGTCCTCCAGGCGGCCTTCCGGGCCGGCCAGTTCATCCCCGTCCACAAGCCCGACGTCCACGTGGTCCTCTACATCCTGTCCGGCGAGGGGGAGGTCGTGGCGGGGGAGAAGCGCCGCCACGTCAAGGAAGGGGATCTTCTCGTCATCCCGCGAAAGATGGCGCGCGGGGTGAAGGCGAAGACCGACCTGGTCGTCCTCCACGTCGTCTCCCCGCCGCCCACGGAAGCCGACCACGGCGACATGGCGGCAAGGATCGCCCGGGGGGACTTCGAACTACCCGCTTGAACGAGGGGGGAACCGATGCGCTACCTGATCCTGGGGGGCGGACCGGCAGGGATCGCCGCCGCGAAGGCCATCCGCAAGAAGGAGAAGGGGGGATCCGTCATCCTCGCCACCGAGGAAGCGGAT
This sequence comes from Candidatus Deferrimicrobiaceae bacterium, assembly GCA_035763765.1. Classification (GTDB taxonomy): domain Bacteria; phylum Desulfobacterota; class Deferrimicrobia; order Deferrimicrobiales; family Deferrimicrobiaceae; genus CSP1-8. The sequence goes on along the minus strand of DASUAN010000342.1, from coordinate 8,580 downwards.
CCTCCCTACCTGAGGCCGCTCCTGCCGGATTTCCTCGCGGGGATCACCGACCCGACCGCCTTGGCGGACCCCCAGGGAGCGAACCTCGGTGCCCTGGGAATCGAGGTGCGGCGGGGGAAGCGGGCCAAGAGCGTGTACGGGGGAGGAAGCCGCGTCCTCTTCGACAACGGGACGGAGGAGTCGTACGACTTCCTGCTGATCGCCACGGGGGGGAAGCCGGTGCTTCCGGCCCCGCTCGACCGGCACCCGAAGACGGTCGTTCCGTTCGATTCCCTGGCCGACGCGAAAACGATCCGGGATCGGGCGAAAAGCCCCGGTCCGGTGATCGTCTACGGCCCCGGATACGTGGCGATCGAGGCGTGCCGGGCGATCGCGAAGCTGGGGAGAAGGGTGATCTGGATCCGGCCGGACCTCCCCCGGTTCGGCTACCCGATTTCCGGAGAGTTCGAGGCGACCGTCCTCGACCGGGTACGCCACCTGGGGGTCCGGATTCTCGAGGGAAACGACATCGCCTCCCTCCGGGAGGTCGACCAAGGCGTCTTCGAGGTCCGCGACCTGGGGGGATTGGATATCCGGTGCTCGATGGTCGTGGCGGCCACCGAGCGGCTTCCCGCGGTCGATTTCCTCAAAGGAAGCGGGGTGAAGGTCGGCACCGGGATCGTCGTGGACGACCACCTGCGGACCAACGTTCCGGGGATCTTCGCGGCGGGGGACTGTGCGGAGCTGGTCGACGAAAAGACCCGCGAGGTCCGGATCAATTTCGGCTGGCGCAGCGCGATCAAGCAGGGGAAGCTCGCCGGGGAGAACATGGCGGGCGGCGCGAAACGCTACATCCGCCGCCAGGAGGATTATCTTTGGCTCCTCTTCGGGACGTCGCTTCTCGACCGGTCCCGGTAGGGGCAGGAAAGGGGGGTGCGGGAGATGGAGGATCCGTTTTCCGACCGGTTGGCAAAGGGTTCGTGGAAGGCCCCGGTCGCCGAGCTGGTGGGGGCGTTTCCGGTATCCTTCGGCGAGGGGAAAGCCGTCTTCGAGATGGAGGCGGGCAGGCGACACCACAATCCGATGGGGACGGTTCACGGCGGGATCCTGTGCGACCTCGCGGACGCGGCCATGGGGTTCGCCTTCGCCTCCACCCTCGGGCCGGGGGAGTCGTTTACCACCCTGGAGCTCAAGATCAACTTCCTGCGCCCCGTGTTCGAGGGGAAACTGACGGCGACCGCGCGGGTGGTGCACCGGGGAAGGACGGTCGGGTTGGTGGAGTGCGACATCGAAAACAGCGACGGGAGGCCGGTCGCCCGCGCCTCCTCCACCTGCCAGGTCCTTCGGGGGGAGGCCTCGAAGGGGAGGTAGGGACGAAACGGATCGACGCTCCCCGGCAGGTTAGCGGGCCCTCCTAAGCTGCGCAGATGAGACGGCCCCTACGGAAACTCCTGGTCCTCGCCGCGATGGTCTTCGGCCTTCCGCCGCTCGGGATATGGATCGCCGGGGAGCCGGTGGCCCGCTACCTCGAATTTCCCCCGACCACGCGGTACGTGGAGCACGCCCCCTTCTCCCGTCCCCTTTTTCTCCTGGGCGTACTGATGGTCCTGGTGCCCCTGTCGCCTTTCGTCCTGCGGGCGGTCCGACACCGGCCCGTGCCCGGGGCGGGGGCTCCGAAGGCGCGCCCCTTTCCGTTTTGGGGTTGGGCAGGCATCGTCTTCGGGGTAGCGTTCTGGATCCTGGCCTGGACCCGATTCTCCTGGTTCGCCCCGCTCCAGGCCCACACCTTCACCCCGCTCTGGTTCTCCTTCGTCGTCGTGGTGAACGCCCTTTCGTACCGCAGGGCGGGAAGATGCCTCTTGACGGACCGCCCGGGGTTTTTTCTTCTGCTCTTCCCGGCGAGCGCCGCCTTCTGGTGGTCCTTCGAGTTCCTGAACCGCTTCGTCCAGAACTGGTACTACCTCGACTCGAGGGCGTACGGCGGGTGGGAATATTTCTGGCTGGCGACCCTCCCCTTTTCCACCGTTCTCCCCGCGGTTCTCTCGACCCGGGAATGGCTCGGGACCTTTCCCCGGTTCGATTCCCCTTTCCGGAACGTTTTTGCCGTGAAGATCGCGCGTTCCCGCGCGGTGTCCTGGGCGCTTCTGGCGGCCGCCGGGGGGGGCCTGGCCGGCATCGGCGTCCTGCCCGACCTGCTCTACTCCCTCCTCTGGGTTTCCCCCCTGATCATCCTGGTGGCCTTGGACGGGATCGCCGGGAGGCGGCACCTCCTGTCCGGGGCCGCGGAAGGCGACTGGCGGGAGATCGTCGGGTTCGGTCTGGCGGCCCTCTTTTGCGGATTTTTTTGGGAGATGTGGAATTATTACAGTCTCGCGAAGTGGGAGTACTCGATCCCCTTCGTTCAGAGGTTTCTCCTCTTCGAGATGCCGGTCCTGGGGTATTCCGGGTACCTCCCCTTCGGGCTGGAATGCGCCGCCGTGGCGGCTTTGGTGGAGGACTTCTTCCGGTCGCGCAATCCCGCTTGACGCCGTGCGGGACGCGGGATTATAGTTCTTGTCTGCCGTTTTTCGTTCCCCGGTAGCTCAACCGGCAGAGCGGGTGGCTGTTAACCACTAGGTTGCAGGTTCGAGTCCTGCCCGGGGAGCCATTTGGAATGGGAAAACCGGCCTTGAACCGTCAAGGCCGGTTTTTTTGTTTGGTTTGGGGAGAGTCGCCGTTATCCGGAGCAGCAGGCGGTTCTTTCGGTCTTCCCCTCCTTGCCTTCCTTTTCGTCCTTCCCCTTCTCCGCGAAGCATTCCTGCATTTTCTCGAAGAATCGTTCCATCGTTTCCGGGCAGCATCCCGCAAACCGGCTCCTGTCCGGTGGACGAGCCGCTTCTTCCTTGTTCTTCTCTTCGCGTTCCCTATCGTTGTCGCTTGCTTGTCCCTTCAGGAACGAAAGGCACGTTTCCATGAGTCCCTCCTTTTCCTTCTCGTTCCTCTCTCCCAGCATGCTCTCGAACATCTTCTTCCTTCTTTCCATCGCGTGATCCTCCCTCGGGTTAAGAATCCGTCGTTTCCGATCAAAAATCCGTCCCCGGATCGTTGCTCTGCCCATAGACATCCCTGTAAGCGGTCCACAGCGGCCAGTGCTCGGAGTGGAACCTATGGTGCAATATCTTTCCGATCGTGGAGTCCGGATTCTTCCGGGCGTGAATGCAGAAGGGGCAGTGTTCGCAGATCTTCGCTCGGGCCCTTTTGAACCCGGATACCCGCCCCCGGTCCGTACCGTTACCGCTTGCGATGACTCCTGCCGTTCGTTCCATCAAAACCTCCCGTTTCAAAATTTCCGTTTGTTATGAAATGGTTTGGAAAACCATCACCGGCTCCGTCCCTCGCCGAGGGATCGCTTTCTCTCCTCGTACTCTTCGCGATCGATCTCTCCGAGAGCGTATCGTTTGTCAAGGATGTCGATTGCCGAATCCGACGGACGGAGGTTTCGCGAATCGGCCCCCCACGACCGGAAGCCGCAGATTCCGGCCCCTCTCCTCCTTCCCATTCCGATGCAGCAGAGGATCATCAAGAGGAGCGGGATCACCCACCAGAAGGAGTGCCAAAAACTTTCCAGGCCTGTCATCGGGATCACCTCCTTTCCGTAATTGCGTAGACGGGCCGGAGGCGGAAAAGGATACGCCTTTGGACGGATTCCGGGGTGCTCTACGATGGCCCTCCGAGGTAGGCCTGCATGATCCGGGGGTCGTTCAGCAGGTCCTTCGAGGAGCCGCGGTGCACGATCCTGCCGGTCTCGAGGACGTAGGCGTGTCGGGAGGCCTTCAGCGCCTGCCGGACATTCTGTTCCACGAGCAGGACCGTGGTCCCCTCCTGGTTGATCTCCCGGATGATCCGGAAGATGGCGCTCACGACCAGCGGAGCCAGACCCAGGGACGGTTCGTCCAAGAGAAGCAGGCGGGGGCGGGCCAGCAGGGCCCTGGCGATCGCGAGCATCTGCTGCTCGCCTCCGGACAATGATCCCCCCCGCTGGCGGATTCGCTCTCCGAGGACCGGAAAGCGGTTCATGACCCTCTCCAGGTCCTGCGTCACCTCGCCGTCCCCCCGGGGGTAGGCGCCCATCTCCAGGTTCTCGAGCACGGTCATGCGGGAGAGGATCGCCCTTCCTTCCGGGACCAGGACGATCCCTTTCCGGACCACCTGCGCCGGGGGGAGTCCCGTGATCTCTTCCCCCCGGTACAGGACCTTGCCTCCGGCGGGCGCGTGCAGTCCGGCTACCGTCCTCATGAAGGTTGTCTTCCCGGCGCCGTTCGCCCCGATCATGCAAGCGATCGTCCCCTCCTCGACGGTCAGGTCGATCCCTTTCAGCGCCTGGATGCTCCCGTAGTTCGCCTCGAGTCCGCGGACCTCAAGCACCGCCGTCTTCCTCCTCGCGACCGAGGTAGGCTTCGATCACCACGGGATCCTCCCGGATCTCCCCCGGGGTCCCTTCCGCGATCTTCTGCCCGAAATTCAGGACCACCAGTCGGTCGCACACCCGCATGACCAGCGACATGTCGTGCTCGATCAGAACGACCGTGATGCCCAGGCCGCGGATCGAGAGGATCAGTTCGTGGATCTCCCGCGTCTCGGCGTCGTTCATCCCGGCGACCGGTTCATCCAGCAGAAGCAGCCGGGGCTCCCCGGCAAGGGCGCGCGCGACTTCCAGCCTCCGCTTCCTGCCGTACGGAAGCTTTCCGGCCGGCATTCCCTCCTCTCCCGACAGGCCTACGAACCGGAGGAGTTCGCGGGCCTTCTCCCGGATCCGGCGCTCCTCCTCCCGCTCGCTCCGGGTCCGGAAGACCGCCCCCCAAGTGCCGGTCCGGCTTTTCCCGTGGCGGCCGACCATGACGTTCTCCAGGACCGTCATCCGGTCGAAGAGCCGGATGTTCTGGAAGGTACGCCCGATTCCCTTCCGGGCGATGAGGTGGGCGCGAAGCCCCGTGATCCGTTCTCCCGAAAAGAGGATTTCTCCCCGCGTCGGGCGGAGAACCGAGGTGATGACATGGAACAGGGTGGTCTTCCCCGCGCCGTTGGGACCGATCAGGCCGAGGATCTCTCCTTCGTTTACGGAGAAGGAAATGTCCGACAGAGCGGTGAGCCCGCCGAAATTCTTCCCGACGGATGCGAGGGTCAACATCTCCATTCACCTCGACTCCGGGGTCCGGCCCCCGCGAAGGCGCCGGATCAGGGGAGGGTCGATCCACCCTTGCGGGCGGAAAATGATCACCAGGATCAAGACGATTCCGTAAAGGATGTTCCGGTAGCCGCTCACCGGGCGGAGAAGCTCGGGAACCGCGGTCAGGAACATCGCCCCGAACACCGGACCGAGCAGGTGCTCGCTTCCCCCGAAGATCGCGAACACCAGGATCTCGACCGCCCGGTGGTAGGTGAAGTCCGCCGGGCTGATGTAGGAGGTGACGTGAGCGAAGAGGGCGCCGGCGAACCCGGAGAGCGCAGCCCCCTGGGTGAAAGCAAGCACCTTGTAGTAGGTAGTGTTGATCCCGGACGCTTCCGCCGCCGGTTCGTCCATCCGGATCGCGCTGTAGGCCCGGCCGACCCTTCCCGAACCGAGACGGAGAAAGAACAGGATGACCAGGACGGTGACCGCCAGAAGGAGGAAAAAGACGGTGAGACTAATGAACTGGTTGCTTCTCAGTCCCCAATCCTCCGGGGAAAACCCCGTGTCCCGGAAGATCGAGAGGATCCTTCTCCCCATCTGCGGAATGGCGGCGATCCCGACGGCGCCGCCGGTCAGTTTCTCCCAGTTGACGAAGAGAACCCGAACCACTTCCCCGAATCCGAGGGTGGCGATGGCCAGATAGACTCCCTTCAGGCGAAGGGCGGGGATTCCCACGAGGATCCCGGTGATGGCGGCGAGGAGAGTGCCGGCCGCGATTCCCGCCGGCATCGGGATCCCATGACGAGTGGTGAGGATCGCGGTCGTGTAGGCCCCGATGCTCATGAACCCGGCGTTGCCCAGGGACAGCTGGCCGGTCGATAGGGTGATATAAATGCTCACTCCCAGGAGAACATTGATCAGGAGGAAGGAGGAGACGAGGAGGTAGTAGGGGTTGATCCACGAAAGCGACACGCCTTACCTCGATTCGGCCGCTGTTCCCCCGAACAGCCCCTGGGGCCTGACGAGGAGGACCGCGATGATGATGAAGAAGGCGATGGCGTCCCGGTATCCGGAGCTCCCGTAGGCGACCATGAAGGTCTCCGAGAGTCCCAGGAGGATTCCGCCGGCCACCGCGCCGGGAACGCTCCCCATTCCCCCGAAGATGATGATCGCCAGGCCTTTCAGCCCCATGGGCAGTCCCATCTGGTTGTTGATGTAGTTGAAGGCCATCCCGACCAAAACTCCCGCGATGCCTCCCATCACGGAGGCGATGACCACCGTCGCCGTGATCATCCGCGTGGTGTCGATTCCGAGGATGCCCGCCGTCTCGAGGCTTTCCGCGGTGGCGCGAAGCGCTTTCCCCGCCTTCGTCCGGTAGAGCCAGAGGGAGAGCCCGGCCATCAGGAGGACGGCGATCCCCAGGATGACCGCCTGTACCAGGTAGACGGTGAACGATCCGACCTGGAACCGGATCTCGGCGAAGGGGGTTTCAAAGAGGTGGTTCCCCGCCCCGAAGAGCTTGTGCGCGACATTCTCCAGCAGGATGGAAACCCCGATCGTGCTGATCAGCGGCGCGAGGGCCGAGGCGCCGCTCTTTCCGCGAAGCGGACGGAGGGCAAAGCGTTCCAGCAGGTACCCGAGGGCGGCGGTCGCCAGCATCGCCCCGAGGAATCCGGCCCAGAGGGGGGCGCCGATCGAGGTGACGACCGTCATCCCGATGAACGCCCCGAACATGAAGATCTCCCCGTGGGCCATGTTGATGATGTCGAGGACCCCGAAGACGAGCGTGTACCCGAGCGCCACGATGGCGTAGATGCTGCCCAGCGTCACCCCGTTGATCAGCTGCTCGGCGAACACGCTCCGGTCCTGCGCCTTTCCCGGCGGTTACTCGAAGGGCTGGAACTTCCCGCCCTTGACCACGAGAACGGCGGGCTCCATGCTGACGTCTCCATCCTCCGTGAAGGAGAAGCGTCCGAGCACGCCGTCGTAGTTGCGGATCCCCGCCAGGGCGTCGCGGACCGCGCTTCGGTCGGCCTTCCCGGCGCGCTTGAACGCCTCCGCCATGACGTAGAGGCCGTCATACGCCTGGGCCGCGAACTGGTCCGGTTTCTTCCCGTAGGTCTTCGCGTATTTGGCGACGAACGCCTTGACCATCGGGTCGTCCTTCTCCCCGAACCAGGGGGTGGCGACGACGAGCCCCTCCGCGGCATCCTTGGCGATCTCGATCACCTTGGGAGAGTTGAAGCCGTTCCCCCCGACGAAGGGGACGCGGATTCCCATCTTCCTCGCCTGGGACAGGATCACGGCGCCTTCCTCGTACAGGGCGGAGCAGAAGACGGCATCGGGCGAGAGGCTCTTGATCTTGGTGAGCTGGGCCTTGTAGTCGGCCTGCCCCTTCTGGAAGGTCTCCTCGGCGAGGATGGAGAGCTTCATCTTCTCCGACACCTCCTTCATCGTGTCGAACCCCGACTTCGTGAAGACGTCGTCGTTGCCGTACAAAAGGGCGACCTTCTGGATCTTGTACTTCCTGATCGCCTTTCCGATGGAGGCGGGGATCGCCTGGGACTCGGGGATCGAGTTCCGGAAGACGTATTTCCCGATCTGGGGGATCCCCTGGGCGGTGTTCGAGGTCCCCATGATGGGCACGCCGCTGGCGTCGGCCTCGGGCCCGACGACCTTCATCTCGGTGCTCAGGGTCGGCCCCAGGATCGCCGTGACCCGATCGGAGTTGATCAGTTTCTGCGCCGCGGCAAGGGCCTGCTCCTGCTTTCCGGAGGAGTCCTCGATGATCAGCTCGATCCGTACGTCCCCCTTGGCGTTGATCTCGTCCCGGGCGAGCTTGAACCCGTTCGTGATCGCCTCGCCGTAGGCGGCGCCGGCGCCGGTAAGGATGGAGATGACGCCGATCTTCGCCGGGACCGGCTTCCCCTTTCCGGAGGCGGGCGATTCTGCAGAAAATGTTCCCGTGGCCGTCAGCAGGATGACGGCTGCCGCATACAAAAGACCCTGTACCACCCTCCTTGCTTGCATGGGCGTTCTCCTCGGATGTATGGTTTCCTGCCCGTCCGTGCCCGGAAGTGGCAGGAAGGCAGGGGGCGGATGAATAGTTGATTATAAGCGGAAAACATCGGCTTCGCCATATGCTCCCTCCTGCGGGGACCCTTCGGAACCCCTTCGGAACAGGGAGGGACAGGCGGCGTCCGACGCCTCAGCGGAGCCGCTTGCTTTTCCGTCCGTTGCTGCGAGAGGATGGGCATCGGTTCCGCCCGAGGCCGGGGGCGCCGGGACCGGCTTCGTTAGTCTTGTAATCTATCGCACGGGTTTGAATTAAAGGATAAAAGGCCGGTTTTGGAAACTTCATCCGGAAGATGTACCCACGGAAACGGGCGCTTGCTGCCCGTTGGGCTTTTTAAAAAAAAGATACCCGTTCTTATGGTTATTGGCGTTTACGA
>DASUAN010000341.1:0-2773 GCA_035763765.1 Candidatus Deferrimicrobiaceae bacterium | reverse complement strand
CGTCCTCTCCCACACGCTGCACTACGGCGTCGGGGCCTTCGAGGGGATCCGGTGCTACAAGACCGTCGATGGCGGCTCGGCGATCTTCCGGCTCAAGGAGCACGTGGACCGCCTCTTCGCTTCGGCGCACATCGTCCTCCTCACGATCCCCTTCTCCCACGACGAGATCTGCCAGGCGATCCGGAAGACGCTCACCACGAACAGGCTGACGGAGGGGTATATCCGCCCGATCGTTTTCATCGGCGACGGCGACATGGGGTTGTTCGTGAGGACCAACCCGATCCGCGTGGCGGTGGCCGCCTGGTCCTGGGGAGCGTACCTCGGCGAGGAGGGATTGAAGAAGGGGATCCGGGCGAAGGTCTCCTCCTTCAACCGCCACCACGTCAACGCGGCCATGACGAAAGGGAAGATCAACGGCTACTACGTCAACTCCGTCCTCGCGAAGTGGGAGGTGGTGAAGGCGGGGTACGACGAGGCGGTGATGCTCGACACGGAGGGGTACGTCGCGGAGGCCTCGGGGGAGAACATCTTCATCGTCCGGAACGGATTCCTTCAGACCTCGCCGCTCACCTCGATCCTGCCGGGGATCACGCGGGACTCGGTCCTGACGATCGCCCGGAAACTGGACATCCCGATCAAGGAATCCCGATTCACCCGGGACGAGATGTACATCGCCGACGAGATGTTCTTCACCGGCACCGCCGCGGAGATCACGCCCGTCCGGGAGGTGGACGACCGCCGCGTGGGAACGGGCAAGCCGGGGCCGATCACGAAGAGGATCCAGGAAGCGTTCTTCGACATCGTGCGCGGAAAGAACGCCCTGTTCGCACACTGGCTCGACGTTCTCAAGTAGGCCTCTCTCCGGAAAATCGATCCCGGGGCGCGCGGGGGCGCCATGGTACTATAGGAAAATGCTCCGCGTGTCCGAGATCTTCGCCAGCATCCAGGGGGAGACCTCGTTCGTCGGCCTCCCGTTCGCCTTCGTCCGCCTGACCGGCTGCAACCTCCGGTGCCGCTATTGCGACACGACGTATGCCTACGACGAAGGGGAGGAGTTCCCCCTCGAGGAGATCGTCTCGCGGGTCACCGCCTTCGGGATCCCGCGGGTCATGGTGACCGGGGGGGAGCCGATGCTGCAGGAGGAGGCCCCTGCGCTGGTATCGGCCCTCTGCGATCTCAGCCACACGGTCCTCGTGGAAACGAACGGGACGGTGCCGCTTTCCCGCCTCGACCCCCGTGCGGTCAAGATCATGGACGTCAAGTGCCCCGGCTCCGGGGAGTCCGGAAAGACGATCTGGGAGAATTTCACGCTCCTTACCCCCCGCGACGAGGTCAAGTTCGTCGTCTCCTCCGAGGAGGACTACCGGTTCGCGAGGGAGGTGATCACCACGTACGGAAAAGCGCGCCCGTTCAAGGCGCTTCTCTCCCCGGTCTTCGGACATCTGCCCCCGGAGAAGCTGGCGGGCTGGATGGTCGGAGACGCCCTCGACGCGAGGTTCCAGCTGCAGCTCCACAAGATGGTGTGGGGCCCCGACCGGAGGGGCGTGTGACGCTTCCCCCGAAACCGAAAGGGATCGTCCTCGCCAGCGGCGGGATGGACAGCCTCGTTCTGGCCGCCTTCGCCACCCGGGAATCGGACGTCGCTCTTCTTCACGTAACCTACGGACAACGAACGGAAAAAAAAGAACTTTCCTGCTTCCAGGCGATCGCCGATCACCTGGGGGTGAAAGAGCGGATGGTGGCCGACATCGGGTATCTGAGAACGATCGGCGGATCCGCCCTGACCGACCCGTCGATCGACGTTCCCCCCGCGGACCTGGGGCGGCCCGGCGTCCCCGCCACGTATGTTCCGTTCCGAAACGCCCATTTCCTCTGCATCGCCGTGTCATGGGCCGAGGTGATCGGGGCGAAGAACGTCTACCTCGGCGCCGTCTGGTCCGACTCCTCCGGCTACCCCGACTGCCGTCCCGTCTTCTTCGAAGCGATGAACGAGGCGGTCCGCATGGGAACCCGGGAAGGGAGCGGGATCCGCGTCCGGGCCCCGTTCGTCCACCTGAAGAAAAAGGACCTCGTGCTGATGGGGAAATCGCTCGGCGTGCCCTTCGAGCATACCTGGTCGTGCTACCGGGACGACGAGAAGGCGTGCGGGCGGTGCGACTCGTGCGCCCTCCGGCTGCGGGCCTTCGCCGAGGCCGGCGTCCCGGATCCCCTCCCGTATGAGGTCCGGCCGGCCCCTTGACGCCGTTTTCTCCCCTATGCGCTCCCCCGTCGACATAAAGCGTCTCGCGAGGCGCATCTCCCAGGGGGCGTTTCTTTTTCTTTTCTTCGTGCTGCTCGTCAAGACCGACTACGACGGGAGAAACGAGCTCGCCTACCCCGTCAAGATCTTCCTCGACGCGGACCTCCTCGTTTTGATGACGTCGCTCCTCTCCGCGCACACCCTCCCGGCCTCCCTCTTCCTGGCGCTCCTGTTCGTGCCCGTGACCCTGCTCTTCGGCCGGGCCTTCTGCGGCTGGGTCTGTCCCCTCGGAACCCTCCATCACGCGGTGAGCTTCTATGACAGGAAATATGCGCCGGAGCGGGGCGTGAAGACCCCGGGAACCCGGTGGAAATTCGCGACGCTTCTTTTCTTCGCCGGGGCGGCGCTCTTCGGGATCCAGGCGGCGGGCCTCCTGGATCCGATCTCCCTGCTCATCCGATCGCTCTCGCTCTCGGTGATGCCGGGGATCAACCACGTCCTCCGCCTGTTCCTGGACTGGGGATACCGCCTTCC
>DASUAN010000340.1:0-3693 GCA_035763765.1 Candidatus Deferrimicrobiaceae bacterium | reverse complement strand
GCGCCGGGCTGCCGAACGGGCCCTTAAGGAGAGCGAAGAGCGCCTGGTTCTGGCCCTCCGAGGGGCGGATCTCGGCACCTGGGACTGGGACGTCCCAACGGGACGGCTCATCTCCAGCTTGCGGATGACGGCGATGCTCGGGTACGAACCCGACGAGATCGACCCGACGATCGGCGGCTGGGAGGCGCTGGTTCATCCCGACGATCTCCCCGGGGTCCGGGACAAGATCCAGAAGCACTTCCGGGGGAACCTCCCGCTCTGCGAGGCGGAGATTCGCCTTCGAGACAAGTCCGGGAAATGGAGATGGGTCCACCTCCTCGGACAAGTTTTCTCCCGGAGGACGGACGGGAAACCGATTCGGGCCGTCGGGGTCCAGCGCGACATCAACCTGCGGAAGGAGGCGGAGGCAAAACTCCTGGACGCTCTGGAAACGATCCGAAAGGGCCATGAAGACCTTCTGGCCCTCCTCAATTTGCTCCGGATCGGAACGGTCGCTTTGCAAGAAAACGGAGCCGTTTCCTTCATGAGCGAGTTCTGCGAGCGGATCGAGGGATTGGATCGGGCCGGCGCCATCGGAAAGACCTGGGAGGAGGTCCTTCCCTTCGATCCGCTTTCCCAGGAGAAGATCCGCGAGTCGATGAAGCAGAAAGAGTCGGATCGACACCGCCTCAGTCTCCACCTTGAGACTCCTTCCGGGCAAAGCTACGCACTCGAGTGCGACGTCCGGGATGATCCGCGGCACCCGGATCGCCACATCCTGTTCCTGTACGACGTGACCGAGACCGAAACTTTGAGGGCCCGCCTCGAGCAGGCGCAGGCGTACCGCCTGGTGGGAAGCAGTCCCCCCATGCTGCGCCTCTACGAGATGATCGAGAGGGTCTCCGGGGGAGACTGGACGGTCATGATCGAGGGGGAAACCGGAGCGGGCAAGGAGCTGGTCGCCCGCGCCATCCATGCGTCGAGTCCGCGGCGCAGGGGCCCATTCCTCGCCGTCAACTGCGCCGGACTGACCGAGTCGATCCTTGCCAGCCAGCTCTTCGGACATCGGCGGGGAGCCTTCACCGGGGCGTCGTCCGACCAGGAGGGGTATTTCGAGGCGGCCGCCGGAGGGACGATCTTTCTCGACGAGATCGGGGATATCCCCCCGGGGGTGCAGACCAGCCTCCTGCGGGTCCTCCAGGAACGGGAGATCACCCGTCTCGGGGAGGCGAGGCCCCGCAAGGTGGACGTCCGGGTCATCGCCGCCACCCATCGCGACCTGGTCCGGGAGGTTGCCAGCGGGCGATTCCGGGAGGATCTTCTCTACCGAATCCGTGTCACTCGCCTGGAGATCCCCCCGCTTCGCGAAAGGAAGGAGGACATCCCCCTCCTGGTCTCCGCATTCCTGGGAGAGGCGCGGATCTCCTCGGGGAAACCCACACTTCAGCTCAGCACGGAGGCGATGCGGATCCTGACCTCGTATTCCTGGCCGGGGAACGTGAGGGAACTGCGGAACGCGATCGATCACTCGGCGATCCATGCCCGTGCGGGGGTGATCCAGCCTTCCGATCTGCCTCAAGAAATCCTGGGAATGACACGGACAAAGGCGCGATCCGGCCCGGAGGAAATCGGGGAAGTGGACGAAAAGGACCGTCTGCTGGCCGCCCTGAAGAAGGCGAAGGGGAACCGAAGCCTCGCCGCGAAGCAGCTCGGGATCAGCCGGGCAACCCTCTACCGCAGGTTCCGGGAGCTGGGAATCGGATAAAGGGAACCCGGCGCCTGTCCGGATTCCCTTTCCCCCACAAACGAGTCGGGCAACTGCTCCTTATCGCCAGGGCTATTTCACCTGGATCGAGAACGGATATCCCCCGCTCCCATCCGAATAGGTCGAGACCATGATGGTCCGCGCACCGTTCGTAATTCCGTGGAACGTTTCGGCCATCATACCTCCACCCATCATGCCTCCACCCATTCCTCCGCCCATGCCTTCGCCGGTACCACTCATGGTCATCTCTCCGCCGTTCATCTGGAACGTCATCTGGATCGTGGAGACCGGTCCCGCGCTCCCCATCATCCCGGAGAACGTGTCATTCCCGCTGGCATCCACGACCGAGTGTCCGAAGGTCCAATCCCTTGATCCCGGATTGCCGGAGGATACCGCATGCATTACCCAGTCCCCCATCATGTCCGATGTGGAGGCCGTCGTGGATCTCATCATGACCCATAATTCGGGATGGCCGCCGCTGGTATCCGTGGCCACAATCATAGACTTATCCATTGACATGACGCCGTAGAACGAGGCGTTCCCGCTATCGGTCATAATCCCGTTCGCGCCCATGGAAAAAACGAAATTCCCGCCCCCTCCCACGCCGGTATTGGTGGTCATCGAGATAATGCTTGCGCTGCCGGATACATTCGCCATGGTCCCGTACGCCCACCCGGAAGTCGTGTTGTCGTTCCCGGCCGTGAGACGCTGGAACCGCCACGTTCCAGTCATGTCCGAAGGCAGGAATGTTCCTCCCCGTTTCTGGGCAATCATCATGGCAGGGCCACCGGTACCGTCCGTGAACGTCGCCACCATCACGCTCATGTCTCTCGATACGACGCAATGGAAGGTGTTATCGCCGGGATTCAAGAGTATCCCAGACATGGACATGGTGTAGGGAATGAAACCCCTGTCAGGAAAGGGGGTTCCATTCCTTACGATTCCGGTCATATGACCATATCCATTGTTGTCGAACGAGAGGGTCCCGTGTTCCCAACCCATCGTCCCCGAAGTCATCATGGTGTTGTAGCCCCACATCGTCCCATTCACGTTATCCATGGAAAAGGCCATCCCCGCAATTGAAGGTGGGATCATGGCATTGACCCCCCGACCCATCATCAATGAAGGGGTATTTGAGGGGATCGCTTTCCCCGTGCCCATATCCGGATTGATCATCCCGAGGGAGATAATCTGGCCGTCGGCGGTGTTGTCCAGTTCGAACACATTGTTTGTCCCCATGTATATGGGGTAGACCCTCGAATTACCCGTCCCCTCGTTCTCCATCACGTAGAACCTGTAATTCGTCCCTGTGGGGACAACCATCGAGAACGTCTTTGGGGTACCTGCCGCGGTCACCCTTTTCACTTCGAGGTTCGTATCGTCATCCACGGCCACGAAGACGGTCCCTGGCACCGAACCCTGGATCGTTGCAGTCCCACTAGAAACACTGGAACTCCCACTTCCCCCACCACCACAGGCCGCAAGGGCGATCGAAAGCGTTGCGACGAACAGAATGTAAAATGCCGTACGATGCTTACCCATAATTGCCTCCATGCGACCTTTCTCCTTGGTCTATTGTTTGTTTTGTTTCGTATCCGCCCTGGGCCCGAAGGCCCGCCATTCGATACAGGAATCCACTCCCACCGTTCGTGTCGATTCCGTCACCCAAAACCTCCTTGTGCCGATCGGCGGCGTTCACCATATCGCCTATCGGAAAATGATTTTGGCGGCGGAGAGAACCCCTCCGTTCTCCGTGCCCTGGACCTGCAATCTCACATCGGGTTGAATATTCGCTGACGTGCCTTGGACGTATTGCGTGACGTCGTTCGTCTGCACACGCTTTCCCTCCACGGCGAAGGAGAGGGCGTTCCCGGAACCGCTCGGGGAAGCGGTGACCAACCCTTCGAGGTCGGCCACGGCGTTCTCCGGAAAGACGGTCCGTGGGGAGA
>DASUAN010000339.1:0-4816 GCA_035763765.1 Candidatus Deferrimicrobiaceae bacterium | reverse complement strand
GCGGGGCGGCTCACCTTTTTCAGGGCTTCGGCGGCGGCCCAGCCGGAAAGCGCGGCGCCCTCGACGCGCGGGCCCGCGAAGGCATCTCCGGCAAGAACCAACGGCGGCGACTGGCCGAGGACGAGACAGGGGCTCTCCTCGACACGAAGGGGTCTGCTGTAGCGCCACCCGTGAATCTGGAACTCCGTTACCGCCGATCCAAGCCACCGTCGCGCGGCCCGGAGCAGCTCCCGTCCCGAATCGTTCCTGTCCCGATCCCAGTGTTCCCGGCTGAATTCCGCGGTCGCATGAATGGTGACCGCCGGTTCGCCGGAGACTCCTTTTCTCTGATTGTCGGCGATCCAGGCGATCGGACCCTCCCCCGGGGCCAGGCCCCCGGGAGGCGGAATCCGTGAAGGCCCGTCGAGCACCGCCAGGACGGCAAGGCAGCGTTCGTACTCGACGGAATCGAGGCGCGCCGTTTCTCGCGGCGGCAGCGCACTTTCCCCTGCCTTCAGGATCGCGAGCGACTGCGGCACCGGCGGCGTGAGAAGGGCCGCACCCGCCCAAAACGTTTCCCCGCTCTCCAGCTTCGCGACCCAACGGTTTCGATCGCGTCGAAGCGACACGACCCGCTTCTCGAGCAGGACCGGGACTTCGCGGGCGAGGTGCCTGGCGATCTCGTTCATCGTCGGCTTGCCGCGCCACCGGGGGTGACCTTCCGTCCCGTCGCCCAAACCCCGATACCATTCCTCGACCACGCCGAAGGTCCGCCACCGATCCACGGCGGCTGCAAACCGGGGGTCCCGCGCGGTCAAAAACTGCGCCCCGTGGTCGAAGGTGGCCCCACCGATGCGCCGGCTGGCGAGACGACCGCCCGGTCCCCGGCCCTTGTCGATGACCAGCACATCGCGACCGGTCCGCCTCAGCTCGGACGCGGCGGCAAGCCCCGCCATCCCCGCCCCGACGATCAGGATGTCGATCTCCTGCGGGCGATCCGGCATGGCATCCTCCCGGTCCGTCAACGGTACCCGCTTTCCAGCCCGTCCAGGAACGTTCGGGCCGCCTGCACGATCTGCCGCCGCCGTTTTCCCTCCATGCGCGCAAGCGTCCGGTAGGGGATCGCCATCCGCGGGTTGTCCCGAAGCCGCGCCTCGTTGACGATCAGGAAATTCCAGTACAGGTAATTGAACGGGCAGGCCGCAGGCCCCAGCTTGACCTTCGGATCGAACGCGCAGCCCCGGCAATAGTCCGACATCCGATCGATGTACGCGCCGGAGGCGGCGTACGGTTTCGAGCCCAGCACGCCTCCGTCCGCGTGCAGCGCCATCCCGTGGGTGTTCGGCAGCTCCACCCACTCGAACGCGTCGGCGTACACGACGAGGTACCACTCCTCCACCTGGGCGGGAGCGACGCCGGCCAGAAGGGCGAAATTGCCCGTGACCATGAGCCGCTGGATGTGGTGCGCGTAGGCGTTTCGGCGGGTGGCCCCGATTGTTTCCCGCATGCACGCCATCTCCGTCTCCCCGGTCCAGTAAAGATCCGGGAGGGGGCGGTCCGCACGGAGAAAATTGGTCTGCGCGTACTCCGGCATCCGCGTCCAGTAGATGCCGCGAACGTATTCGCGCCAGCCCAGGATCTGCCGGACGAACCCCTCCACCGCCGGCAGCGGCGCCTTTTTCTCCCTGTAGGCGCCCAGCGCGGCTTCGCACACCTCCCGGGGGTCCAGCAGCCCGATGTTGAGGTACGGCGACAGGACCGAATGGAAGAGAAAATCCTCCCCGGCCTTCATGGCATCCTGGTACTCCCCGAACCGGGGCAGACCGCTCTTGATGAAGCTCCGAAGCGCCGCCAACGCGCCTTTCCGCGTGACGGCCCAGCCGAAGGGTTCCAGCTCCCCGAAGTGATCGGCGAACCGCCGGCCGACCAGCGCCATGACGTCACGGGTCACGGCGTCCGGAGGGAATGGCCGCCGGGGCGGGACCTTGACGCCCTTCGGGATCGCCCTGCGGTTTTCGGCGTCGTAGTTCCACCGGCCGCCTTCGGGTTTGTCGCCTTTCATGAGCCAGCCCGTCTTCCGGCGCATGTGCCGGTAGAAGAACTCCATTCGGAGACTCTTGCGCCCTTGCGCGAAGGCTGCGAACTCGGCCCGCGAGCAGAGGAACCGGTCATCCTCGCGGATCTCGACCGGCACGCCGAGCGCCGTCTCCCAGGACCGCATCATCTGCCAGACCCGGTATTCCCCCGGCTCGGTCGCGACGACCCGGTCCGGCCGGTGGCGCGAGAGCGCCCGGCCCAGCTCCCCCGTGAACGACCCGGTGTTGCCGTCGTCGTCCAGCCGGACGTAGTCGACGTCGATCCCTTCGGCGCGAAGCGTCTCCGCGAAGTGGCGCATCGCCGAAAGCACCAGGACGATCTTCTGCTTGTGGTGCCGGACGTAGGTCGCTTCCTCGTGCACCTCGACCATCAGCACGACGTCGCGGGCGCGCTCGACGTCGCGCAGCGCGCTGAGCGAGCGGCTGAGCTGATCCCCCAAAACGAGCCTGAGCGTCTTCATTCGAACGAAGCGGCCCTCCGATCCGATCCCGACCCGTCCTGCCGGATCGTATCACGGGAACCGGCGCGAACCGGCGAAAGGGACCGGGATCCCGCGGCGCGCGATTTCCGCCTCGGCCCGGGCCAGGTTCCCCCGCGCCAGACGGAAACCCGGATCGATCCGAAGCGCCCGCCGGTAGGCCGGGATCGCCCGGTCGGGCTCCCCCTCGAGGTGATAGGCGAACCCCAGGTTGTTGTGGACCCGGGCCTTCCCTGCGGAGAGGCGGGCCGTCTCCTTCCACAGGGTGACCTCGCTGCGGTAGACCCCGTTCCGCGACACCGTGAAGAGGACGAGAACAACCGCCGCGGCATACGCCGAGGCGCTCAGCCACCGTTCCTTCCCGGGAAGGGACGCTCGTGCGAAGCGCCCCGCCTCGCCCGCCGCCAGGAAGATCCCCCAGGAAGCGAGATAGAGGTGCCGCTCGTTCGCCACGTCGAGCCTCGGGATGACGGAGTTGGTGGGAAGGATCTGGAGGAAGAACCAGAGCAGGCCGAACCCCGCCGCCGACCGCCTCCAAAGGAGAACCGCCCCGAGAAGGAACGATCCGGCGAGGATCCCCGCCTCGCCCAGGAGAACGGGCGACCAGGAAACGTGAACGGGCAGGTCCGGGTCTATGTTCAAGGCGTCGATCCGGACGAGGCGGGAGAGCAGGTAGGCGATCCCGTTCACCTGGGTGAGGAGGTTATCCTCGACCCCCCTCGCGCCGAAACCGTAGAGGAGCAGCTCCCGGTACGTGCTGTGGAATGCCAGGGCCGCCGCGAAAAAAAGAAGCAGCGCCCAATGGGGGGCCTGCCTCCGCGCGATCTCCCGGAGCGACCCTTTCCCCTTTCCGAACGCCGCCTCCCACAGGACCAGCGCGGCCGGAAGCGTCACCGCCGTCTCCTTCGTGAGGACCGCGCACGCGAACAGGAGGGGGGAGGCGACGTACCGCCATCCCTTGCCCCCGTCGGCCCCCCGGACGTAGGCGAAAAGAGAACCCAGATAGAAAAACGCCATCATCGACATGGAGCGCCCGCTGACGTAGGTCACGGCTTCCGTCTGTACGGGATGGACGGCGAAGAGAAAGGCGGCGAGGAACGGGACGGTCCCGCGGCCGGGGACGCCCGCTGTGTCCTCCCCTTCCACAGCCCAAAGCGCGAGCCGGTAGACGAGGAGGGTGTTGGCGGCGTGCAGGAGGACGTTGACCAGGTGGAAGCCGAACGGTCCCCCCCCGGCGGTCCAGTTGATCAGGTAGGAGAGCTTGAGGAGCGGCCGGATCCCGTTCGGCAGGTCGCGCAGGAACGCCGCGAAGGAATGGACGACGGGGTTCTCCACGATCACGTTGAAGTCGTCGAACTGGAAGGCCCCGCGGAAAGCGTTGGCGTAGGAGACCGCCACCGCGGCCAAAAGGAGCAGAGGGCGCGCCGGGATAGGCCGGCCGGTCACCGGAGACCCCCCTTGCGGGTCCGCCGCGCCTCCTGGAAGGCCCGGTCCATGAGACTTTCCGCGTCCCACCAGCGGTCGTGGGCATTGAGCAGAATGAGAAGCACCCGGTCCTCGCCCCGCATCGCGGCGGCCACCAGGCACGTCCCCGCTTCCCGGGTATAGCCGGACTTGACCCCGACGGCCCCGGGATAGCGGCCCACCAGCTCGTTCTTGTTCTCCAGTTGGAAGACGCGCCCGCCGTCCGCGGTGCGGACCTCCCTCCGGACCGCCGCGGCGAGGCGGACGAACCGCTCGTCGGACATCGCCGCAGCCGCCAGGCGGGCCAGGTCCGATGCCGTTGCCCGCAGCCGCGGGTGGTCGTGCCCGGTGGCGTTCGTAAAATGCGTCGCCCGCATCCCCAGCGCCTTGGCCCGCCGGTTCATCCGCCGGACGAATTCCCGCTCGCTTCCGGCCAGGTGCTCGGCCAGCGCCCGGGCCGCGTCGTTGGCCGATCCGATCACCGTCGCCGCCAGCAGCTCCTTGACCCGGATCCGGTCGCCGGGCGAAAGTCCCAGCCGGGATCCGGTCTCCCGGGCCGCGGCGGAGCTTACGGTTGCGACCTCGTCGAGGCGCCCGCTTTCGAGGGTGAGAAGGGCGGTCATGATCTTGGTGAGGCTGGCCGGGGGGAGCGGGCGTTCCGGTTCGTGGGCCCACAGGATTGTACCGTTGAGCCGGACCAGGTAGGAAGCGGCGATCGAGGGAAAGGGGTCCGGCGCCCCCGCGAGGGACCTTCCCGGGACGGCCATCAGCAGGGCCGCGAGGGCGGCTCCCCGGAAA
>DASUAN010000338.1:0-2452 GCA_035763765.1 Candidatus Deferrimicrobiaceae bacterium | reverse complement strand
GTCGGATAGGGGAAGAGGTAGTAGAACTTCCAGGTCCGGCCGAGGTGGATCAGGGGGAACAGTCCCGCGGCGAGCAGCGCGAAAACGGTCATCGCCTCGGCGGGACGGTTGAAGCTGGTGCGGAACCGGGCGCGGAACAGGAACAGGACCGCCGAGATCAGCGTCCCCGAGTGGGCGATGCCGACCCAGAAGACGAAATTCGTGATGTAGACCCCCCAGCCCACGGGATTCATGAGTCCCGACACCCCCATGCCGGTCATCATCTGGTAACCCCATAATCCGAGGAGGCAGAGAAAGAGGGTGGCGGAGCATCCGAGGGCCGCAAGATACCCGATCCCCGGCTTCTTCATCGCGGAGAGGACGTCCTGCTCCACCCGGGCCAGTTTGTCGGGTTTATCCATGGCTCTTCCTCTCGGGACCGCCTTTCCCTCCACTCAGATAGTACACGGAAGGATCCGTTCCCAGGCCCTCGAAAACCCGGTAGACCCTCCCGGAGTGCGAAAGCCGGTACACCCCCGACTCCGGGTCGAGGAGGTTGCCGAACGTGATGGCGCCGGTGGGGCAGCTCTGGGCGCAGGCGGTGGTTACCTCCCCGTCCCGGACCTTCCGGGACCCGTCCTTCGCCTTGTCCTTGGCGGCGCGGATCCGCTGAATGCAGAAGGTGCACTTCTCCATGACTCCCGGGCCCCGGACCTCCAGTTCGGGGTTGAGCATCCGGTTCAGCGGCTTTTCCCACCGGTGCCAGAACCAGTTGAACCGCCTCACCTTGTAGGGGCAGTTGTTCGAGCAGTACCTCGTCCCCACGCACCGGTTGTACACCTGGACGTTCAACCCCTCGGGGTTGTGATAGGCGGCGTACACCGGGCACACCGTCTCGCAGGGCGCGGCATGGCACTGCTGGCAGAGCATCGGGAGGAACTCGACGTCTCCCGTCTCGCCGTAGAAGGGCTCGATCCGGAGCCACGACATCTCCCGCCCCTTCAGGTGGTCCTTCTTCCCGACGACGGGCACGTTGTTCTCGATGTAGCAGGCGGCGACGCACGCGGAACATCCGTTGCACAGCGCGAGATCGATGACCATGGCCCACCGGTACTTTTCGTGCGAGTGCTCCGGGTAGAGGCTTTCCCTCCCGTGGTGATGCTTTTCGTCCTTGTGGGAGGGATCGGGGACAAGCCCCCTGCCCCGCTGGGACGGGGAGCCGGAGAGAATGGGGATGGCCGCCGTTTTCCCGGATTTCCCGATCCCGACCGCCTCGATGTACTCGACCGCGCCGCCCGTCCGCTCCTCCGTCCGGAGAGGGGGGGAATCGACGAAGTCGCGACAGGCCACGACGACCCCCTCCGCCAGGCCGGGCTGGATTTTCACCGGAAACCGCTGCGACCAGTCGCCCGACGAGACGGTTACCTCCTCCCGGTCCTTCAGGCCCGAGGCTTTCGCCGTCCCCGGGGAAACCGAGAGCCAGCTCCCGTAGGAGATGGTGGTCAGGGGGTCGGGGATCTCGGAGAGGAGCGGCAACCCGCGGCTCCGACCGTCGAAGGTCCGCAGGGACGGGGCCAGCACGAGAACGGGACCGGCCATTTCCCCCCCCGTGGCGTTCTGCCCCTTGAATAGAGAGGCCGCTTTCCGCCCGTCGAGGGAGACACGCTTCCCGGGGAGGGATTCCTCGACAAATCCGGTCTTCAGGAGCGCGTCTCTTCCCTGTTCCCCGAACCGTCTCGTCCACTCCCCGAACAGGTACTCCCGGTATCCCGCCGCGGTCCCCTTTCCCGAACCCTCGCCCATGATCCGGAGCAGCATGTCGCCCTCGGAGAGCGTGTCGTGCAGGGGCTCCAGCGCCGGTTTGACGAGGGAGAGAACCCCCCGTCTCGGCTCGACATCCCCCCACGACTCGAGGGCATGGGAAAGGGGCAGGATCAGGCCGGCCTCCCGGATCGTCTCATCGAAGAGATCGCCGATCGCGACCGACAGCATCGCTTTCCCGAGATTCTCCCGGAAGGCGTATCTCCCCGGAAGGGAGAAGACGGGGTTCGTCCGGGACAGGAACAGGACCCCGACCTTTCCCCTTTCCAGCCGGGCGGAGAGAGCTTCCATGTCCCGAAAGGTCCCTACCCGTTCGTCGTTCTCCCTCCCCGCGAAATCGACGAGCCCCGGGATCGCCCCCGTGACCCACTGGATCATGCCCGCCGCGGCCGCCACCCCGAGACCGCCCGGGTGGGCGGTGGAAACGCCGCCGGCGATCACCAGGGGGCGCCTCGCATGCGCAATGCGGTCGCAAACCTCCTTGAGCGTATCGGCCGGGATCCCCGTGGCCTCCGATGCGCGCCCGGCGGACATCCGGGGGAGGCTGCCCGCAACCTCCGCGGGGAGCCCCTTCTTTCCGGCCCCCTTTTCCAGAAGCTGCCGAAGCACATACAAGAGGAAGATCGTCTCCCGGCCCGGAGATACGACGATT
>DASUAN010000337.1:0-5814 GCA_035763765.1 Candidatus Deferrimicrobiaceae bacterium | reverse complement strand
CTGGATAGGGAATCGCCTCTGGAAATGGATGAGATCCTTTATATATAATTGGAAAGTCATGAAAAATCAGGAAATCCCCTCAACGGAAAACGGAAAATGGCGGCGTTTCTCCCCGGGAATCCGGATGAAGCTCGTCGCATTTCTGCTCCCGCTGGTCTTTCTGCTGATCATTCTGATCGCGGCCGCCGTGACCCGGATCATGGACGACGCGATCCGCAACGACCTGCTGCAGCGGGGGGTGGCCATTTCCCGCGTGGTTGCGCTTTCGTCCGGGTATTCGATCCTGTCCGGAGACCGGCTCGCCATGGACCGTCTCGCCGCAGAGACGAAAAACTCCTCGGGGGACATCGAATACGTCGCCATCCGGGACACCGAGAACAAGGTGTTGGCACACAACCGGATCGAAGAGCGGGGACAGACCTTTCTCCCCTCGACCCGGGTCGAGGCGCTGGGAACGTTTCTGGAAACCCATGCCCACGAGGTGGTGCGGCGGGGCAAGCGTCTGATCGAGTTCAACACTCCGATCTTCTTCGCGGGAAAACGCGTCGGCACCGTCTCCTTCGCCATCTCCCGGGACAGCCTGGTCGCCGCGCAGACGAACATCCGGCGGTCGATCGCCCTTGCCGCGGCGGTGTTTTTGGGGATCGCTCTGTTGGGCACGGTTGCGATCGCTTCCTTCATCACCACCCCGGTGAAGAAGCTCTCCTCGGGAGTCAACGAACTCGCCAGCGGGGCCCCCTTTCATCCCATTCCTTTCCGTTCGGGAGACGAACTGGGGGAGTTGACCCGAAATTTCAACCGAATGGCGGAGACGATCCTCTCCCAGAAGAATCGGCTGAGCAGGTATGCGAAGGATCTCGAGGAGTCGTATATCGCCACCGTGCGGGTTCTCGCCGCATCGATCGACGCGCGCGACCCCTACACCCTCGGGCATTCCACCCGGGTGTCGTTCCTTTCGTGCGAGCTCGCGAGGCGTCTTGGGTTCGCCCCCGAGGAGATTGAACACCTCGAAAAGGCCTGCCTCTTCCACGATGTCGGGAAGATCCGGACGCCGGACGACATCCTTCTCAAGGAGCAGCGTCTCAACCCCCGGGAGATCGGGGTGATTCAGAGGCACCCGGATGATGGAGCGGACATCCTCCGGATGGCGCCTTCCCTCCACCGGTACATCCCCGTGGTGAGATACCACCACGAGTGGCATAACGGAAACGGGTATCCGGAGGGGAGGAGGGGTTCGGAGATCCCGATCCACGCGCAGATCATCGCGCTGGCCGATGCCTTCGACGCCATCACGACGACCCGTCCGTACCGGAAGGGATTGACGAGCAGGGAGGCGCTCGAGGAGATTTTCCGGTTCCGCGGCACCCAGTTCTCCCCGGAGCTGACAGACGCTTTTGTCCGGATGGTGCAGGAAATGCCCCCAATGGAAGCGGTGAGCGTCGACACCGCCGGCGGGAGGGGAATCGCCCTTTGAAGGTCCTCCTCCGCTTCGCGATCGTCGCCCAGGTCCTCCTGCTGGTCGTCGGTTGCGCCGCCAGGAAAGTTCCGCCGCCTTCTCCGGCGCCCGGTGCGCCCGTCTCTCCTCCAGCGACCGTCGCACCCCCTCCCCCCGCCGGAACGGTCGCGGACAACAACTACCTCGAGGGCTTCTCCATGATGTCCCTAGGGAAATACGAGCGGGCCCTGGAGTTGTTCGCCGAGGCCTGGAAGCAGATGCCGGGGCATCCGGGCGTGGCCGAGAACTTTCCCGCCGCCCTGGAAGGGCTGAAAAAAAGCGGGGACGAGGCCCAACGGCAGGGTCGGCCGGAGGAGGCCGGCAAGCGTTGGACCGCGGCGCTGAAATATCTTTCCCATCCCGCGCTCAAAGGGGGGAACCTCTCCTTCTCGAAGACCGAGCTCAAGGCCGCCATCGACAACCTGTCCGAGAGCCTCATGGAAAAAGGGCTGCAGGATTACCGGCAGGGACGGCTCGAGGCCGCCATCGCCACCTGGCGGCAGATTCTCGCCTACGATCCCGCCCACGAAGAGGCCGCCAAGTCGGTCCGCACGGCAACCACCCAGCTCGAAAACCTGAAGAAACTCCCGCCGCCCCCCCCGAAGTAGCAGGAGTACCATGGCCGCAGGGTCCGGCTTCACTCCCGAGGGGGGGTCCCGTTGCCTACCCGGCGGCCCCCGACTCGCGGGGGTGCTTCCGGCTCTCGCTGACGAAATAGAGGATCGGCACGGTCATCCGCGACAGCAGGAGGGAGGCCACTTCCCCCGCCATCAGGGAAATCGCCAGTCCCTGGAAGATCGGGTCGAACAGGATCACGGACGCTCCGACGATCACCGCGGCGGCGGTGAGCAGCATCGGCCGGAACCGCACGGCCCCCGCTTCGATGACCGCCTGGTCCAGCGGCATCCCCTGCGCAAGCCGCAGTTCCGCGAAATCGACGAGGATGATCGAGTTTCGCACCACGATTCCCGCGCCCGCGATGAAGCCGATCATGGACGTCGCCGTGAAGAATGCCCCCATCAGTCCGTGGGCGGGCACGATCCCCACCAGGGAGAAGGGGATGGCGGCCATGATCGTGACGGGGATCCGAAACGACTGGAACCACCCCACCACGAGGATGTAGATCAGGACGAGCACCGCCGCGAAGGCCAACCCGAGATCCCGGAACACTTCGTAGGTGATGTGCCACTCCCCGTCCCACTTCATGGAAAACCGCTCGTCCGTGAACGGCTGGGAGGCCACGTAGCGCTCCAGCCGGTATCCGCCCGGCATCGTGAGCTCGTCCAGTTGCTTGTTGATTCCGAGGATCGCATAGACCGGGCTTTCCACCTTCCCCGCCACGTCCGCGGTCACGTACACCACGGGCATCAGGTTCTTGTGGAAGATGCTCTTCTCCGACGTCTCCTCCTCCACGCGGGCGACCTCGCCCAGAGGGACCAGGTTCCCCTGGCGTCCGATCACCTTGATCTGCCGCAGGACTTCCACCCGGGACCGCTCCGCCGGGGGCAGACGAAGGAGGATCGGTACGTCCTCCTGTTCCCGGGGCTGGTGGAGGAGGCCCACCTCCTCTCCCTGCACGGCGAGGCGCAAGGTCGCCGCCACCTGATCCGCGGACACGCCGTTCAAGGCCGCCTTCTCCCGGTCCACGGCGAAACGGTACTTGGGCTGGTCGTCCTCCGCGTACCAGTCCACGTCCACGACACCGTCGGTCTTCTCGAGAATTTCCCGGACCTGCCGCGCCACCTCGATCTGTCCCCGGTAATCGGGACCGTAGATCTCCGCCACAAGGGTCTGCAGGACCGGGGGCCCGGGAGGAACCTCGGCCACCTTGACGTTCGCTCCGTGCCGCTCCGCCACGGCTCGGATCACCGGCCGGACCCGCTTGGCGATATCGTGGCTCTGGGCCTTGCGGCTCCCCTTCCCGGCCAGGTTCACCTGAATGTCCGCCTCATGGGGGCCCTGGCGCAGGAAGTAGTGGCGAACCAGGCCGTTGAAGTTGTACGGGGAGGAGGTGCCGACGTACATCTGATAGTTCTCCACCTCGGGAACCGTGGAGAGGGCGCTGCCGATCTCCCGGGTGACCGCGGCGGTCTTCTCCAGCGTCGTACCCTCCGGCATGTCGATCACCACCTGGAACTCGCTCTTGTTGTCGAAGGGAAGCATCTTCACCTTCACCCACTTGACCGCGAAGAGCGACACCGCTCCCAGGAGGAGGCCGACGACGAGGAGCAGGAAGCCGTATCGCCACGCGGGTCGGTGGAGGAGCCGGTCCATGGACCTTCGGTAGAGGCGGGTGGTCCACCCTTCCTCCCCGTGCTCTCCGCCCGCTTCCCTCTTCAGCAGACGGACACTCGCCCAAGGGGTGACGATGAATGCCACGAGGAGCGAGAAGAGCATCGCCGCCGTCGCTCCCACGGGGATGGGACGCATGTAGGGGCCCATGAGCCCGCGGACGAATGCCATCGGAAGGATGGCGGCGATCACCGTGAAGGTGGCGAGGATCGTGGGATTGCCCACCTCATCCACCGCTTCCACGGCGATTTCGGCGATCGGCCGGCCGCGATTCTCCGGCAGGCGGTAGTGCCGCACGATGTTCTCCACCACGACGATCGCGTCGTCCACCAGGATGCCGATGGAGAAGATGAGGGCGAACAAGGTGACCCGGTTGAGCGTGTAGCCGGTGAGGTAGAAGACCGCCAGGGTGAGCGCCAGCGTCACGGGGATGGCGGTGGCCACGATCCCCGACTCCCGGAATCCCAGGGTGAACCAGATGAGGACCGACACCGAGAGGATGGCGATCATCATGTGGAGGAGGAGTTCGTTGGACTTCTCCGCCGCCGTTTCGCCGTAGTTCCGGGTGACGGTCAGGCGGACGCCGTCCGGGATCGTCCTTCCCTGGATCCCGTTCACCTTCGCGATCACCTTGTCGGCGATCTCGATGGCGTTCGTTCCCTTCCGCTTGGCGACCGAGAGGGTCACGGCCGGCGCGGGGCCGCCGGGCTTCCCCTTCGCCGCCGGTCCGAGACCGAAGAGCACGTAGTCGGCGGGCTCCTCCGGCCCGTCCGCGATCCGCGCGGCGTCCCGGAGATACACGGGCCGTCCGGCGGCCGTCCCCACCACCACGCGCCCCACGTCCTCGGCGGTGCGGAGGAACCCCCCCGTCTCGACGAGAAACTCCCGGTTTCCGGAGGAAAAGCTTCCCGACTGGAGCTGGCGATTGGCCGATGCGAGCATCGACACCACGGTCTCCGGAGCGACGCCTCGGGATGCCATCCGCCCCGGGTCGAGAAACACCTGGACCTGGCGGCGCCGGCCGCCGATGATCCTGACCTCCGAGACATCGGGGATCGTCTTGATCTGGTCGTGGAGCTCCGCCGCTACCCGGCGCAGGGCGTAGTGGTCGTAGCGGTCGCTGGAAAGGGTAAGCGCCAGGATGGGGACGTCGTCGATCGACCGGGGCTTGACCAGGGGGGGGCTGGCGCCCGGAGGGATGAGGTCGAAGTTGGCGAACATCTTCTGGTTCAGCCGGACGATGCTCTTCTCCTCGTCCTCGCCCACCCGGAACCGGACGATCGCCATCGAACGCCCCGGCGATGAGGTGGAGTAGATGTATTCGACCCCCGGGATCTCCCAGAGGAGCTTCTCCATCGGCTTGGTGACCCGTTCCTCGACCTCCTTGGCCGACGCCCCGGGCATCTGCACGAACACGTCGATCATCGGGACGATGATCTGCGGCTCCTCCTCCCGCGGCAGCAGGAGCACGGCGCCCACGCCGAGGAGGATCGAGGCGAGGACGATGAGCGGCGTCAGCCGGGAATCGATGAAGGCGGAGGCGATTTTGCCCGCGATCCCCCGCCGGGCATTCCTCATTTCCGGACCTCCACCCGGGCCCCGTCCGTAAGCCCCTCCAACGGAGAGACCGCCACGCGCGCACCCGGTTCGATCCCCGCGAGGACCTCCACCTCGTCCCCGAACGTCCTGCCGATCTTCACCATCACGAGACGCGCCACGTTGTCCGTCGTGACGACGTACAGGGCTTCATATCCGCCCACGTGCAAAATCGCCCTCTGCGGAACGGACACGACGGTCTCCTCGCCCGTCGGGAACCGCACCCGCCCGAACATCCCCGTTCGAAGGGGGATCCCGCCCGGCAGATCGACCTTGGCTGAAAACGTCCGGCTCGCCGGGTCCACCGTGGGAACCACCTCCGAGATCGTCCCGGCGATCTCCTTGCCCGGGGCCGCGTCAAAAACGACCTGGACGGGGAAGCCGGCCTTCAGGGCACCGAGGTAGGTCTCCGGCACGGCGGCCTCGATGCG
>DASUAN010000336.1:0-3586 GCA_035763765.1 Candidatus Deferrimicrobiaceae bacterium | reverse complement strand
GGTACAGCATCGCGATTGCGGTGAAGTAGAGCGGGAAGAATCCTCGCGGACGAGAGGGTGAAAGAAGGATTACCTGATACTGCATGAACCGTGTCCGGATGGATTCATCAGGCTAGTCGTTCATGACGCGGTAAGTGGTGGGGAGACCCGTGGGGGTTCGAGTCCCCCCTTCGGCACGATGCTAATTCTCGAAGGGATTTCGGCTTCCCGCCGAAGCCCCTTTTTCCGTTTAAACGGCCCGAGTGGCTGAATTGTGGCTGATGGCCTGCCCCCTTGCGGGAGGTCGCTGCTTGTGGCAGAATCCGGATTAATGGTATGAAAAGTTCATACCGCATGTCGAGCCGGCAAGGAGGACATGGGAATGGGTGATGCGGTAAAGAAAACGATTTCCCTTCCGCCCGACCTCGCCGAGGATGCCGAGCGGATCGCCCGGGAGGAGGGAAAAACCTTGAGCGCCGTGATCCAGGATGCGCTAAGAGCGGCGAGACGTCAACGACTGCGCGGCGAGTGGAGGGCGATGCAGGGCTACTGGAGCGCCCGGGCGAAAGCAAAGGGGCTCCTCAAGGAGGAAGATCTCGTCCGGTTCCTTCGACGCCGATGAAGGTTGTATTCGACTCCAACATTCTGATCGCGGCGCTACTCTTTCCCCGAGGGCGTTCCGAAGCGGCGGTGATGAGAATTCTCGGTGGAGTCGACGACCTCGTGATTTCTCGCCCGATCATCCAGGAAGTCCTATCCGTGCTGGCGACGAAATTTTCCCGCGACAAGGAAGAACTCAGTCGCGTTGCAGTGGTTCTGGGGGAAATGGGGGAGATGGTGGAGCCGCTTCATCGCCTCTCCGTTTTTCGGGACGAACCGGACAACCGGATCCTGGAATGTGCTGTCGAAGGGAAAGCCAAGGTGATCGTAACCGGAGACAAGGCGATGCTTGCCGTCCGCCAATACGAGGGAATTCGTTTGATCACGTTGGCCGAGTATCTGGACAAGCCCAGAGGCGGCAGGAAGCGCCGCACGTAAGGACTGCCGATCCGACCATGTCATGGACCGCTTGAATCCGAGTGTCTCATTTGTGTCCAAAATCTTGGGAAGCAGTACAAAATATACCTAAAATAACCCAAAGCGCTGTTTTGGTCCCTCTGTAACTATTTGGAAATTATAAGGATACAGACTCACTTGGGAGCGGCCTGGGCTTGAGGGGGTGGTGGGGAGACCCGTGGGGGTTCGAGTCCCCCCTTCGGCACCAGTCGAATAATCAAAGGGAATTTGGCCTCGCGCCAGGTCCCCCGAAGGTTACTGCCGCACCGCGTGGAGGAGGAAGAGCAAAGGGATGGGCGTGATCGCCAGACAGACCAGGAGCACGTATTTCGGGAACGGGAACAGCCGGCTCATCCCGGCGATGAGCGCGATACCGCCTCCGTCGCCAATGATGGCGTTGCCCGGTAAATTAAACAAGACAGCGAGAACGAGGTACCGGTGACGGAGAAGGAAGGGGACGATCCTCGACGGCGTGCTCCGTGCGAGAAGCCGGAAGCGCTCCTCCGCGTCGAGCGGCTCGAGTTCTGTCACGAGTTTCCGGGCCCGCTCGAGTCTCAGCCATCCCAGGGCGCGGGCGACGAAACGAGGCGGAAGGAGCCTGCCGGCCAGGAAGCTCAGCGAAAGCGCCAACACCGTGCAGAGGTAGACGAGAATGATGCCTCCGACGCCGAGCATCGCCATGAGCATGAGCCCGACTTCGATGCCGGGCATGAATGGGAGTGCCATGAGGACGACGTACAGGATCGCCGAGCCAAACACGATAAAGACGGCGATATTCAAATCACTGGGCCACATCTGGAAGGCGAGGAGGTCCGAGAGCTTCGCCACACCGTAGTTCAGGAACAAGAGGATTCCCACGAAGAGCAGAATCCCTGCCGCGAGCTTGGCTCTTCCCCGCGGAACCTCGATGTCCGCAATCCGTGTCATGGACATTGCGGCGATGGAGCGGAGCGACAGGTATCGCCTGCGCACAGCGGCCGGACGTTATCGTTGTCACTCCCCATGGTTCCCGCCTTCCGCCTCGCAGTCCCTGTTCGAGTACCCTGACCGGAAAGGTGCAACCTCGCCCGTTTCGGGCTCGAAGCGGTGACGCCAGACACAGCCCACATCATTTCCCAGCAGGTGAAGGGAGATAGAGGGTTCATCGCTGGTGGTGATGACCCGGTGGATGTCGCCTGTCGGAGGGATTAACTCATAAAATGATCCAACGCCGAGGTGTTTTTTGGCGACCAGTGTCAGATCGGTATGACGGTCATTAGGACCGACCGGCGTGGCTGCTTCGTAGATCTCCTCATCCTGTTCGCCCACATATAACCCCACCAATCCCCATGCCAGGTGATCGTGGATCGGTGTGGCCGCACCAGGGGGCAACACCAGGGCGCACAGGGAAAGAGTCCCCTCCGTATCCCGGTACAGAAGCCAGTTTGCGATCCCTTTGCCCATCCCCCCCGCTTCCGGGGTACGGCGGAACTCCGCCGGCAGCCAGTCGGGATCTGTCATCATCCGACTGAAATGGGGGCGGATGGCCGCCAATCGTGCTTCGACCGACGCGGTGCCGGAAACGATTTCCTTGACCGTGCCGATGAAGCTCCGTACCTCGCTGGTGTCACATAGAAACTCGTCAGCCATGGTATTTCTCATTCCCCCCGACTCATTTCTTAAGTTGCCCCTTGTACCAATACTCTCTCGTGATGTTCCAGTACCAGCGCTTGCGTGTCCATGTGTTCGTTGCTTCGATGGTGTCGCCCCTGACGAACCCGTCCCAGACCATGTTCCCGTGTGTCGGGCTGTGGGTCTCGGCGTGGAAGCGGACCGTGGCGCCGTCAACGGTGGCCTGATACGGGGCGTCCCCGAAACCGTACGGGTTGCACCCCTCTGAGAGGAATCTGCCATTCCGGAAGACAATGGTGTCCTTGTTGCTCGCCGGTTTCCCTTTTTCTCCCGATTGGGCGACGAAAGTCATCCCGTCGAGGGAGCTCGAGGGCGGGGCGGCGCTTGGGGATGACGCGGTGCCTTCCGCGCCCGGCACCGCGCCTGCTCCCATGGTCGTCACGGAGAACAAAACGAGCGCGATGACCGTCAAGGATGTGGGAGAAAGGGCCGCGTTCATCTTCGGCCTCCCCGATCAGGAATCATTATTTTTTCATTAGAGGAGGCGGGGAGTAATGTGGTTTCATGTTTCCATCATTGCTATGCGCGTTCTTACCGACCCGGTCGGCACCGGGCTCGTGGCTTTCTCCGGGCCGGAGAACGGCGACCGTTTTACGACGGACCCCGAAAAGCACGTTTGCCGGGAGGGGAAGGTCTTGGCCCTATGGCCGAGACGCCCTTGGGCCAGCCGTTGTTTCCATTCCGGGAAGTTGATTCTGTCGTTCCCTCGGGTACCCGACAATGATCACGGGGGTGGTGGGGAGACCCTTGGAAGTTCGAGTCTGATCTAACCCCCCCCCCTCAGATCGGTCCAGGTTGTGGTAATGGTTTTTTTTTATACCGTTGGAACTGCCTCCTTCTTTGGTCCAATCCAATGGAATGAAATTCGGCCATTCAAGAC
>DASUAN010000335.1:0-15936 GCA_035763765.1 Candidatus Deferrimicrobiaceae bacterium | reverse complement strand
TCTCCCCCCGGCTGGGATCCCCGGGCTTGTCCTCGTAGTTGAGCGAGTAGAGGAACACGATCAGGTCGTTCATCTCCGTCTCCTGGAAGGACGGCCATTCCAGTTTTTTCTGCTGGAAGGTCTCCCGCATCTTCGGGGCGTGGTTCCAGATCTGGGTGATCAGCGACGTGACGTTCGCCTGGGAAACGGTTTTCCCGAGGTCCGGACCGTCCTTTCCTCCTTTTCCGAAGACCGCGTGGCACTTGACGCATCCCGTGGTGGTGAACACCTGCTGGCCGTGCTCCGCGTTTCCGACTCCCAGGAACACCTTTCTGCTTTTCTCCGTCGATGATTCGGTCAGGGCGGCGAAGATGTCGGTCATGTCGTTGCCGGAAAAGGAGGGAATCGGGGTGCCGGTCGAAACCATCTGGCGGATCATCTCCGGACCGTGGTTCCACATCCGCTGGAGCAGCACGACCTGGGACTGGTAGATGGCCAGGGTATCCAGCGGCACGCCGTCCTTCTTCCCCTGCTTCCCGAGGCTGTGGCATCGGAAACAGGCTTTTTCCCGCAGGAGGACCTCGCCCTTGCGGGGATTCCCGGATTCGCCCAGATAGGGGAGCATGTAGAGGAAGGACACCAGCTGGTTCAGTTCGACGGTGCTGAACTGGGGACGATCGAGCACCTCTTTCCTCATGTAGACCGCCATCTGCGGCGCATGGTTCCAAAGGATGGAATAGAGATCGAGGAAACTCCCGTGGAAACGCGAGGACTGCAGTTTCGGCCCGATCTTCCGCTCCCGCTCGAAGATCGAGTGGCAATGGCTGCAGAGCTTCTGCTCGAAAACCTTCCGGCCCTGGATGAGATCGCTGTTGAGGTACGCCCGGTGGACCGGTTCCGTTTTCGCGATGGTTCGGAGGGTCGGGGCGGATTCCTGCTTGCTGCACCCCGCACCCGCAAGAACGGCCGCGGCGAACAGGAAAAACGCCCCGAAAGCGAGCGACGCAACGGCGCGGGGTTTTCTAGGCGTCATGGCTGTCTCCCCTCCCGACGATCCCTTCCGTGCCAGGGGATCCGACCGCCAGTTGGATTCTCCCGGTTCCTGCTTCATTCGCGTCCCCTCCGAAGCCCGATGAACACATAGGTCAACACCGACGCGAGGATGAAAAAGACGGGAATCGCCACGATGCTGATCCCGACCGACGCGTCCGGGGCGTCATGCAGCCTGAGGGATTCCTTGATCAGGTTGACGATCCACACGGCGATCCCGGTGAACAGAACCCAGATCAGGGTGATCGAGACGATCTGGAGCACCTCGATGGTTTTCTTGTTCATGGGCGACTCTCCATGCTCTTCCTTTGAGTGTATAGAACCTCCCGGGACCTGCGCGACATATTTTTCTCCGTCCCGCCCCTTATCCGCCTCCCGAAGAGGGTTCCGGGTCCGGCATGTAGGAGGTGATCCGCTCCGTTACGATCTTGGCGCTCTCGTGGCGCCCCTCTTCGATCTCCCAGATCGAAATCACGGGGAAGAAGCGGGCGAAGATGATGTACCCCAGGATGAAGACGGCCACCCCGCCGATGAACAGCATCCATTCCGTGTGGGTGGGAATGTAGATCCCCGTCGGGTACGGAAGTCGGGGGTTGGCCAGCGACGGGACGACGATGATCAGACGCTCCAGCCACATGCCGACGACTACGGAGATGGAGGCGATCAGGATCCCCGGGATCGTGCGGGTCTTGCGGTTGCAAAGGATGGCGACCGGGAGGGCGAAGTTGCAGACGATCATCGCCCAGAAGAAGGGTGCAAAATCGCCCGCGAACTTGTACCAGAACACCCGCATCTCGTTGGG
This sequence comes from Candidatus Deferrimicrobiaceae bacterium, assembly GCA_035763765.1. Taxonomy (GTDB): domain Bacteria; phylum Desulfobacterota; class Deferrimicrobia; order Deferrimicrobiales; family Deferrimicrobiaceae; genus CSP1-8. The sequence continues at coordinate 14,105 of DASUAN010000335.1, read as the reverse complement.
CTCGTGGCCGTAATAGCCCGTGAGGTATTCCGAGAAGGTGAAGTAGAACCAGATCAGCGACATGATCAGCAGCAGGATGCTCAAGTAGTTGAAGTGGATATGCTTCAGGTACCCTTCCAGGTGAAAGACCTTGCGGAAGACGATCATCAGGACCAGGATCGCGGCGATCCCGGAGAAGATCGCCCCGACCACAAAGTAGGGTCCGAAGATGGTGCTGTGCCATCCCGGCTGCACGGTCATGGCGAAGATGTAGGAGATGATCGTGTGGACCGAGACCGCGATGGGAATCACCATGACCATCAGGATGTTCATCGCACGGTCCAGCACCTTGTGCTGCCGTTCGGTTCCCTGCCACCCCCAGGAGAGAAACTCGTACAGCCAGCGGGGTCTGACGCCGCGGTCACGCAGGATGGCGATGTCCGGGATCAGCGGGATGTAGAGATAGACGGTGCTCGCGGTGAAATACGCGGTGATGCTGGCGACGTCCCAGAGCAGGGGGGACTGGAGACGGCCGTTGTAGAAGATGTGCAGGATCCGGTCGGGTCGGCCCAAGTCGATGATGGGATGCAGCCCCCCGATCGCAAGGACGATGGCGGTGATGACCTCCGCCATCCGGGTGATCGGGCGTCGCCACTCGGCCTTGGAAAGACGCAGGATCGCCGAGATCAGCGTGCCGGCGTGGCTGATCCCGATGAAGAACACGAAATTGATGATGTAGAAACCCCAGGTGACGGGTTGAGCCATTCCCGTGACGCCCAGACCGTACCAGAGCTGGCGGAAATAGACGAAGCCGGTGTAGAGGATGATGACGAGAAGAACGCCCACCATGTAGTAGAACGTCCTCCCGGGATTCTCGATGGGCCGCAACAGCGCAGCGTCCGGGTGGGGCTTTGCGGAAGCGTATTCCATTTAATCCACCTCTTTCAGATAAATCACCTTTGGTTCCGTTCCCAGGTCTTCCAGCAGCTTCTCTGCGCGGGGGCTGTGGGAGAGGTGGTTCACCTGGTGGTTCCTGTTCTCCAGGTCGCCGAAGACGATCGCCCCGGTGGGGCAGCTGTCCGCGCAGGCCGGCTGGTAATCCTTCTCCCGCAGATCCCGTGCCTCGAATTTCGCCTCTTCCTTGGCTTTCTGGAGACGGTGAACGCAGAAGGTGCATTTCTCCACCACGCCGACCGGGCGGACCGAAACGTCCGGGTTCTTGGTCTGGCGAATCCCGGAAGGCCATTCCGGCTTGTACCAGTTGAACGATTTCACCGTGTAGGGGCAGGCGGCCATGCAGTAGCGGCAGCCGATGCACTGGGGGTAGATCTGCGCCACGATCCCTTCCTCGTTGATGTAGGTGGCGCGAACCGGGCACACCTTCGTGCAGGGGGGGTGGTCGCAATGCATGCAGGGGCGGGGGATCTGTCGCACCCGGAGCCTCGGATACTCCCCCTCGTAGATGGTGAGCATGTCCATCCAGAGCATGGTCCAGCCCAGCGCGGACTCTGCGGGTTCCACGATGGCCACGTTGTTCTCCAGCTTGCAGGCGGCCGCGCATCCTCCGCAGCCGGTGCATTTCTGCAGATCGATCACCATCCCCCACTTCATCGTCGCCGCTCCTTCAACGTTTGATCTTCTCCACGCGGACCACGGTCGATTGCCAGGAGTTGCGCCCGCTGAACGGGTCCACGCGGTGATCGAGCATCGCGATCGGGTTTGCCCCGATCTGCTTGGCATGCTTTCCCGATTCCGCATGCCCCTGGCCGAACGGAACGGAAAGGATTTCCTCCGAGACCGTCGGGACGATCATCACGGGGAGGGTCATCTGGCCGTTTCCGGAGACCACACGGATCAGGTCTCCGTTCCGGAGCCCAAGCCGTTTCGCCCTCTCCGGGTGCATTTCCGCCCACGTCTGCCAGTATTGCCTGAGGTAGAGCCCGAACATCTCCTGGAGGAGGGGCTGGCTCGCGCCGTCACCGGTCATGTTCATCAGCGTCGTAAAGGGGGCGAGGAGAAAGGAATCGGGCCCGTCGGGCCTTCGGATCCTCTCTTCCAGCCGCAGGTGGGGGGGCTTTTCGCTTTTCCCCGCACCCTCGACCGTTCCCGGAATCGTCCGGTCCCGAAGAAGGGCCTCCAGCCGGGGGACGGTGGGGAAGCCGAACTTCGCTTTCCTGCCCCAGTTTCGTTCCGGATATTCGTCCGGGTCCCACCAACCGCCCTTTTCCTGGAGGAGACGCCAGAAGTCGGCGAAGGCCGGATAGCTGTACACCTGCCAGCCCCGTTTGCGCAGGTCTTCCAGGAACTCGAGAGAGACGGCCTCGAAAAAGGGAGTTCCCTTGCCCGAGGCGAAGATCTGGCTCATTCGAGACTGAACGTACTGCTCATACGGTTTCCCTCCGAATTCCGGGAACAGGTTTCCGTCCGTCTCGTTTGCCAGGCGGAGCAAGAGGTCCCCGAGGGGACGGGCGCCGGGCATCGGGGGGACGACCGGCTGCTGCAGACCCAGTTGGGAGAAGGGAAGGTTCGGCGTCGGCAGGGCCAGGTCCCACTGTTCCAGGTAGGTGCTTGTGGGAAGGACGAGATCGGCATAGGGAGAGGTGTCGTCGAACATCGTGGCGAACTGGACCACCAGGGGGATCCGGGAGAGCCAGTCCTTCCATTGCGGTTGATTCGGTACCTGGAACACCGGGTTGGCCTGCGCGATCATGAGAACCTGGAGCTCGGGGATCTTCCCCGAGGCGCGCAGCCCCGGAAGCTGCTCCGTGACCCAGGACGCCGGCATGTCGGGACTCAGGGCGCCCTGCGGTTTCCGGGAAAAGGAGGACGAACCCGGCTGGAAGGCCGATACGGGAGACGAACGCCAGGGAAGCGGCGTCGGTTCGCGCCACAGTTCTTTCGCGGAAAAACTTCCGGAGAGGGCATTCAGGCTGGCCACGGCCCATTGGGTGAAGAGTCCGGTTTCCCCGGATGCGGAAGTGCCTCCCGACAGGGCCAGCGGCCTCTTGGCGGATTCGAATTCCCGGGCGAGACGGATAATCGTCTGTGCGGGGACCCCCGTGGACTCGGAAACCCTCTCCGGAGAGTAGTCCCGGGTGACGAGGTCCCAGAAATCCGCCTTCCCTCCCCGGAAATCCCGGCCGTACCGGGTCACGAAGTCCTTGTCGTAGACCCCGTCGCGGAGCATCACGTATGCCATCCCCAGGGCGAGGACCCCCATGCTTCCCGGCCGGATCTGCACCCATTCGGTTGCGTTTCTCCCCGCCTGCGACATCCTCGCGTCCACGTGGACCATCTTCAGTCCGGTCCGGGGACGGTTCTCCTTCAGCTTCCCGTAGATCCGGTTGAAGTAGACCGGGGAGGGGGGATCCTCCAGCAGGTTGGCGCCGAAGGTGATGAGGTAATCCGTCCGTTCGAGGTCGAATGCCGGGGGGGGGGATTCCCCGGTCCCTTGCCAGAATCCGAGCTCGTTGATCGCGGGAGAGCGCCAGGGAAAAAAGTGGGGGGACCCCAGGCGGGTGACGAAATCCGCCGCCAGCTCCGTCAGCAGGGTGTTCCGGTCCCCCAGGAGAAATCCGGTCTGACCGGCCTGCTTCTCCTTGATCACCCCCTGAAGCGCCCGGGAGACCTGTTGGATCGCGTCGTCCCACGATACGGGCTCCCACCCGACCTCCCCCTTCTTCCCCTTGCGCCGCATCGGTTGGCCGATCCGGTCGGGGTGATAGAGAAGCTCGAGCCCCGCCTCTCCCATCGGGCAGGTGAACCCGTGGTTCACCGGGGCGATCGGGTTGCCGAGAATCCGCACCGGAATTTCATCGATCAATCGCACGCGAATGCCGCATCCGGCGGGACATTGGCCGCAGGTGGATACCTTCCAGGTGGTCAGCCGCGGGCCGGATTGCAACTTTTTGCTCCACTCGTCGGGGATCGCCCAGGTCTGGGAAACCCCTCCCGCGAGAGCGCCGGTCACTCCCAACAGGTGAAGAAATTCGCGACGCGAGATTTTCATTTCGTGCTCCTGCGGTTCATCGATGGCATGTCGCGCAGTCGGTGTCGACGGATTTTCTCTCGTGGCAATCGATGCAAAACTCCATTTTAATCGGGACGTGGGGCTTCGAGAACGGCAGGGTCATCGTGGACACGTCCCCGTGACAGTCCTGGCAGGCGATTTTCCCGAGCGAGACGTGCCTGCGGTGGGAAAAATAGGCGTGATCGGGCACCCGGTGAACCTGGACCCAGGGGATTAATTGATCGTTTTTTATATAGTCGACCAGTTTCTTCTCCTCCTTGCTCTCCGTCATCGGTTCTTGATGGCAGTCTGCGCAGAAGGAGATGTTCGGTATGGAAGCCTTCTCGTGGGTCAACGCGAGAGCGTGACAGTCGAAGCAACCCAGTCCGGCTTCTTCCACGTGCTTTTTATGATTGTAGGCGATGGGCTGGGAGACCTTGCCTGAATCGGAACATCCATTGACCAAGAGCATGAAAAACAAAGGGATTAAAGGGATTAAAAGAAATTCCCGATTTTTCATCACTCCTCCGCGAAAATCGGAGCGGATCGGTTAAAAAAAAACGAAAAAGGTTCCTCCGAAAAGATACGAGGCCTTTCCGTCATCCGAGGGATTCTGATGACACAGGGTTTTACCTTTTCGGCAGCGGTCTTGTCAAGAACCATTTCCGCCATGTGGTTCGGTGGGGGAACGGAATCCTGCCACGGGCTCCGGGGAACAGCGTGCCTTCCGCCCCACCGTGCAAGCGGAAATCGTGATCTTTCGTTGACAACGTCCGTTTCATCGGATAGTCTTCTTCCCATTTTGGGGAGGAGGGCCGGACCCCCGCCGGAAAGAGCCTGGCGGCATTCTCCGCATTCTTTCGAAGCCGCGATTTGCCGGATCGATATCGATCGATAAGATGGCAAAGGAAATATGACGGAACGAGGATCCATCGTCACGTTTCTCAGGAGGATATTCGCGTTCATGAAAAATCCCGTTCCGAAAATGCCCGAAGCCATGTCGAGGCTACTGCTCGCTTTCGCCGTCGTCATCGGCTTGACGGTCATCGTCGTGAAGTTCGTCATCCCGCCGCGGCTCAAGGACACGAGCATCCAGTGGGCGGAGACGGTCAAGGCGGAGAATGCCAAGCCGGTCCGGTACGCCGGCGCCGTCGCCTGCGCGGATTGCCACGAGGAGATCGTCGCGGAGAAGAAGAAGGGGTACCACCGCGACCTGTCCTGCGAGACGTGCCACGGCCCGGCGAAGGCGCACACGGACGACCCGGACCACGTCAAGCCGCCGGCGCCCCGCGACCGGAAATTCTGCCCCGTCTGCCACACGTTCAATCCTTCGCGTCCGAGAGGGTTCCCGATGATCAACCCCGTGGCCCACAACCCGATGAAACCGTGCTTTACCTGCCACAACCCGCACGACCCGAAGCCGCCGACGGTTCCGCGGGAGTGTTCCGCCTGCCATGGCGAGATCGCGAGAACGCTTTCCGTGTCCCATCATGTGCAACTTACGTGCACCACGTGCCATACCGTGCCGAAGCAGCACCGGGTCTCCCCCCGGGTCATCAAGCCGACGAAACCCGCCAACCGGAATTTCTGCGGGAAGTGCCACGCGAAAGATGCGACCCACAAGGGCGCACCACGGGTCGACCTGGCCACGCACGGGGAAAAGTACGTATGCTGGCAATGCCATTATCCCCACCTGCCGGAGGCGGAATGATGGACCGTCGATCCTTTCTCAGGAATCTCCTTTCCACGCTCGCCCTTTCGGGAGGCATCCTGGGGTCCTTCCTGAAGGCGTTCCCCGCGTGGGGTCAGGAGAAGGAGGAGCACGCAGGAACGTTGTGGGGGTTCGGGGTTTCGGTGGACAAGTGCATCGGCTGTGCGCGGTGTGTCGTGGCATGCAAGGCGGAAAACAATGTCCCGAAGGAGCCGTTCTTCTATCGGACCTGGGTGGAGCGGTACATGATCCCGAAGACGGGGGAGGCGGTGGTCGCGAACATCCACACGGGGCTTTCCCCGGAGGAGGAAGTCCCCTCCAAGCCCATCTTCCGCAGTTTCTTCGTCCCGAAACTCTGCAACCAGTGCGCCCATCCGCCGTGCGTGCAGGTCTGCCCGGTGGGCGCCACGTTCTCCACGGAGGACGGCGTGGTCCTGGTGAACGACAAGACGTGCATCGGCTGCCGGTACTGCATCCAGGCGTGCCCTTACGGGGCGAGGTACCTGCACCCGGCCAAGCACACGGCGGACAAGTGCACCTTCTGCTATCACCGGCTCAGCCAGGATCTGCTTCCGGCGTGCGTCGAGGTCTGCCCGACGCAGGCGAGGATCATCGGTGACCTCAACAGCGTGGCCAGCCCGATGACCCGGTTCAAGCGGATGAACAAGATCTTCGTCCTGAAGGCGAACCTGAACACCGAGCCGAAGGTTCTCTACGCCAATATCGACGGAGAAGTCCGATGAATCCGGCCATGGTCGAGAAGCTGCACGAACTGATGAAGCAGGTCACGGGGTACATCTACCCCAACGAGATCGAGGTCCACTGGGGCCTGCTCATCGTCGTCTACCCGTACATCACCGGCGTCGTGGCCGGGGCGTTCATCCTCGCCTCGCTCGTCAAGGTCTTCAACGTCAAGGAGGTCCAGCCCCTCTACCGGCTCGCCCTGCTCACGGCGCTCGCCTTTCTGCTCGTCGCGCCGCTGTCGCTCGTGTCCCACCTGGGGCACCCGTTCCGGGCCTACGAGATCTTCCTGACCCCGCAGACGAGCTCGGCGATGGCGATGTTCGGATTCGTCTATGCCTGGTACCTCATGGTCGTTCTCCTCGTCGAGATCTGGTTCGACTACCGGAAGGACATGATCGTGTGGGCGCAGCAGGAGACGGGCCTGATGCGGCACGTCCACCGGGTCCTCTCCCTCTTTTCGACGGACACCAGCGAGGCGGCCCTCCGGTTCGACAACCGGGCGCTCAAGGTGATCACCATCATCGGGATCCCGTCGGCGTTCCTTCTCCACGGGTACGTCGGCTTCATCTTCGGATCGATCAAGGCGAACCCGTGGTGGAGCTCCGTGCTCATGCCGATCGTCTTCCTCTTCTCCGCGATCGTCTCCGGGATCGCGCTCGTGATCCTTTTGTACATGATCGTCTACCCGATGATGGGCGGGAAGATCGACATGAAGTGCGTCGACAAGGGGATGTCCTTCCTCTTCTACGCCGTCATCGTCGACTTCTCGCTCGAGTTCGTCGACTTCATCCACCGGATCTACCAGAGCGAGGAGGAGATCAAGATCCTCGGGGAACTGGTCATGAACAAGCTGTTCTTGAGCCTCGTCATCATCCAGGTCCTCATGGGAATGCTCTTCCCCTTAGGGATCCTTTCCGCCATCAAGATCTTCCGACAGTTCCGGGAGAGCGAGGAACTCCGGAAGATGCTCTACTTCGTCTCCCTGATCCTGATCCAGGGAGGGATCTTCGCCACCCGGTGGAACGTCGTGATCGGCGGCCAGATGTTCTCCAAGAGCTTCCGGGGACTGACGACCTACAAAATGGAGTTCGGGGGGATCGAGGGCCTGCTCTATGGTTTGGGCCTGCTCGCGCTGCCCCTGGTCATCCTCGCCGTGCTTCTGAAGGTGCTTCCGGCATGGAAGGAGGTCGGAAAAGCGCCCCGGGAGGCGGAGGCGTAACGCCTCCGTCGCGGGTTCCGTTCCGCCCGCGGGAAGCCGGCTATCGGGAGGGGGATCCCTTCCCGGACTTGATCCGGAGGTATTTCTCCTTCACCCGGCCCTTTTCCAGGTCGATCCGATAGAATCCGAAGCGCGGAAACGGGACCATCGGGGACCCGGCTCCCCCGGAAACGATCACCTTGATCCCTCCCCAGTCCTCCACCAGGGGCATGGGCTCGTGGCTGCTGAGCAGCAGGTCCACCTGGTGTTTCGCGAGGATCTCCCGCAGCCGTCCGCTTTGCGCGTCGTAATTCCTCGCCGTCCCGTGGGGAAAGAGGTTGTCGGTCCTCGGGGGGATGTGCATCGCCACGACCAGGAAGCGAACGCCGTTCGTCGCCTTGGAATGCGCCGCGAGGTCCCGGTCGAGCCATTCGAGACGGGAATCCGGCAGGGCGCCCCCGGCGTTGTCCACGATCACGAAGTGCGCGTCCTTGTGCGTAAACGAGTAGGAAGAATCGGGAAGGCCGAAGAACCGGGCGAACTCCTCGGCGGTCGCTCCCCGGAGTTCCTGTTTCCCGATCACGAGATACAGGGGTTTTGAAAAGCGCTTCGTCCTCTCGCGGAACGTTTGCCATGCGGGGATCCCTCCCGACCGCTCCAGGTTCCCCGTGTGGAGGAGGAATTCCATGTCGGACTTCTCCACGGCGGACAGGATCCGGGGCAGCACCCTGTTCTTGTCGTCCCCGCTGACTCCGCACACGCCGAACGACCAGCCGAACGCTCCCCGTCCCCGAAGAAGAAGGAGAAGCAGAAAAAAAAGGACCCATTTCCGACGCATCGCCGTATTGTACCCCACGCAGGACCGGATCCGGCCTGCCTCGTTTCGGGCCCTCTCGACGGGCGTGTCCTGCCGAGTCGCTATTCCATCCGGCGGAGTTCCGGGAACTTTCGGCTGACCAGCAGGCACGAGGCCAGGCTCGCGGCGCCCGTGATCGCGAGGGCCGTGGGGGCCGACGTGGCCGTGGCGAGCAGCCCTACCAAAAGGCTGCCCAGCCGCATCAGGCCGAGGAAAAGGGAGACGTAGATGGCGATCACCCTCCCGCGCAGGTGATCGGGCACGATCGACTGGAGCAGGGAATTCGCAGGGGCATTCAGGATGACGAAGGCGAACCCGATGGCGGCCAGGAGGAGGAGGGAGACCGGGTAGCTGCCGGAACAGGAGAACACGACGAGGAGAACGGAGAAGAAGAGGCTTCCCGCGGTGAGCATCCTCCCCTTCCTGCGGACGGCCCCTGCCGAGGCGGCATAGAGGGCTCCCATCACGGCCCCCACCCCCGCAGCCGACATGAGCCCTCCGTAGACCCCCGCCCCTCCGCCGAGGACCTCCTTGGCGAAGATGGGGACGAGGACGTAATAGGGCGCCGCCAGGAAGGCCGACAGGGAGGTGAGGAGGATGATGGCCCTCGGGGCCCGGTTCTCCGCGAGGTACCGGACCCCTCCCCACAGGTCGTTTCCGCTTTTCCCGCCGAGCGTGGTCCGGTGAATGAGCGACCGGTCCATCAACCAGAGCGCTCCCAGGACGGCGAAGAAACTCAGTCCGTTCAGGAAGAAGGCTCCGGATACGCCCAAGGACGCGACGAGGATTCCGGCCAACGCCGGGCCGATGACGCGGGCGCCGTGGAACGTCCCGGAGTTCAGGGCGATGGCGTTGGCGAGGTCCTCCCTTCCCACGAGCTCGATGACGAAGGCCTGCCGCGCGGGGGTGTCGATCGCCTGGGCCGCGCCGAGCAGAAACGCCAGCCCGAGAACGTGCCAGAGACGGACCACGCCCGTAAAGCACAGGGCCGCGAGGAGAAAGGCCAGGACCATCATCGACGCCTGCGTCAGGAAGATGATCCTCCGCTTGGAGAAGCGGTCGGCGATCGCCCCCGCGTGCAACGTCAGGGGAACCAGAGGGATCGCGCCGACGAAGTTCACCAGCCCGAGGTCCCACGCCGATCCGGTGAGCTGGTATACGAGCCAGTTCTGGGCGATCGTCTGCATCCACGTCCCGATGAGGGAGGTGAACTGCCCGAAGAACCAGAGGCGGAAGTTCCGGTGGCGGAGCGCCTGGAAGGTGGAGGCGGCGGCCGGATGGATCTCCGGAGGGACGGCCGTTCTCATCGCGGCAGGGGATGCGGCCTCGCTTCTCCGGGCCGGAAAAACAGGGCCCCCAGCGGCGGGAGGGTGAGGGAGAGCGAGAACGGTCGGCCCATCCAGGGCACGGCTTCCGCCTCGACCCCTTGGTGGTTTCCCACGTTGCTGCCGCCGTAGACGGCTTCGTCGCTGTTGATCGCCACGCGATAGCAGCCGGGGGCAGGCACGCCGATCCGGTAGGCCTCCCGGACGACGGGGGTGAAGTTGAAGACGCAGACGAGGAGGTCGGAGGGGTCCTTCCCCCGTCGCAGAAAGGAGACGACGCTGCTGTCCACATCGTGGAAGTCGATCCACTCGAACCCCTCGTGGCGGAAGTCGATCTCATGGAGGGGGGGGCAGGATCGATACAGCCCGTTCAGGTCCCGGAGGAATCGCTGGATCCCCCGGTGGGAGTCCCACCGCAGGAGGTCCCATTGCAGCGAGAGGTCGTGGTTCCACTCCTCCCACTGGCCGAACTCCCCTCCCATGAACAGGAGTTTTTTCCCGGGGTGGGCGTACATATAGGCGTACAGCAGCCGGAGGTTCGCGAATTTCCCCCAGAGGTCGCCCGGCGGCATCTTGTCCAGCATCGCGCGCTTCATGTGGACGACCTCGTCGTGGGAGAAGGGCAGGATGAAGTTTTCATGGAACGCGTAAAGGAGCGAGAACGTGAGCGTACCGAAATGAAACTTCCGGTGGATCGGCTCCTTCTGGATGAATTCGAGCATGTCGTGCATCCACCCCATGTTCCACTTGAATGTGAACCCCAGGCCGCCCAGATAGACCGGTCGGGAGACGGCCGGCCACGCGGTCGACTCCTCCGCGATCGTGACCGCCCCCGGGAATCGGGCGTGCACGAGTTCGTTCATCCGCCGCAGCAGGGAGATCGCCTCCAGGTTTTCGTTTCCGCCGAACACGTTCGGGATCCACTCTCCCGGGTTTCTCGAATAGTCGAGGTAGAGCATGGAGGCCACGGCATCCACGCGCAGTCCGTCGATGTGGTATTTTTCCAGCCAGAACAGGGCGCTCGACAGGAGGAAGTTGGCCACCTCCCGGCGCCCGTAGTTGAAGATCAGGGTCCCCCAGTCCCGGTGTTCCCCCTTTCGGGAGTCGGCGTGTTCGTACAGGTGGGTCCCGTCGAACCAGGCGAGCCCGTGGGCGTCTTTGGGGAAGTGGGCGGGGACCCAGTCGAGAAACACTCCGATCCCCTCCCGGTGGCACCGGTCGACGAAGGCCATGAACTCCTTCGGTTGGCCGTGACGGGAGGTCGGGGCGAAATACCCGAGCGACTGGTACCCCCAGGAACCGTCGAAGGGGTACTCGGCCACGGGGAGAAGCTCGATGTGCGTGTAGCCCATTTCCCGGACGTAGGGGACGAGTTCGTCCGCCAGCTCCCGGTAGGACAGGTAGCCGGGCGACTCCCCTTCCTTCCGCTTCCACGAGCCGAGGTGGACCTCGTAGATGGCGATGGGGCGTTCGAGGGAATTTTCCGAGCGCCTCCGCTCCATCCACTCGTCGTCCCCCCAGGCATACCCGTCGATGTCGCAGACGATCGAGCCGGTCTGCGGCGGGGCCTCGTACCGGAAGCCGTGGGGGTCGGCCTTGAGGAAAACGTCCCCCGTCTCCCGGGAACGGATCTCGAACTTGTAGATCTCCCCCTCGCGAAGTCCCGGCAAAAAAAGTTCCCAGATGCCGCACTCCCCGCGGTTGCGCATCGGGTGCCGGCGGCCGTCCCATCGGTTGAAGTCGCCCACTACGGAAACCCGCTCGGCGTTGGGAGCCCAGACGGCGAAGGCGACTCCGGAGATCCCTTCCCTCTCCATGAGGTGGGCTCCGAGCTTCCGGTACAGCTCGAGGTGGGTTCCCTCCCCGAGAAGATGGACGTCGAAGTCGGAGAGGACGCATCCGAAGGCGTACGGGTCCTCCTGCTCCCGGCGATGGCCCGCGTCGTCTTCGACCTCGATCCGGTAAGGGAACGGTTCCTTTCGGCCGGGAAAGACCGCCTCGAAGATCCCGACGGGGTGCAGCCGGCTCATCTCCGTCCGGTGCTCTTCCCCGCCCGGGGACGTCAGAACGACGGCGTGGGCGGCGCCTGGGAAGATCGCCCGTATGGCGATCGCTTTCCCCGATTCCGTTTCGACGACGTGCGGCCCGAGGACCGAGAACGGGTCCCAGTGGCGCGCCTCCGCGAGACGGTCGAGGTCCTCCTTGCGCACGGTTCCTTCCACGGGATTCATTGTATCGGAAAGAGGTCCTTCCCCGGCAACTGGAACCGGAAATGGGGGTCTGGGATGCCGAAAGCGGCGGTGACGGAAACGTTCCGGGCGCGGTTTACGGACGGACGCGGAAGGAGGTCTCGTCGATGTCCTTCCCCCCGCCGGGGGTCTCCACGGAGGCGATCACGCGGTAGTTCCCCGGGGCGGCCGTGGCGGGCAGCGTGACGGGGACGGTGCTCCTCCACGTTCCCCCCTCGCGGGAAATGTCGATCGACGTCCTGCCGACGAGGGAGCCGTTGAGCAGGATCTCGCGCGTCTCTTTCACCAGGACCTGCCGGTCCACGGAAGGGGTGAGGACGGCGTAGGTCACGTTGATGTTCACCGTCTCCCCGGGGGAAAGGGCCGTCGGGTTGCTCCGGACCGTCTCGATCTTCAAGCGGATTCCCTGGCCGGGCTTGTACCCGTACTCCCGGCTCGTCTGGGCGAGGTCCTTCTCCTGCTGGTCGAGGTGGTGCCCGATCGCGCCGCCGGCAAGACCGCCGAGAAGCCCCCCGATCACCGCCCCCCGCTTCCCCCCGATGAGTCCGCCGACGACGGCCCCGCCGAGAACGCCGGTTCCCGCCCCGATCGTCGTCTTCGGGTTGTCGCGCATCGTCTGGTCCACGCCGGCGCAGCCCGGAAGGACGGTCGAAAGGAACGCCAACGCGACGCCGAGGCACAGGAATTTCCTCATCGGGATCCTCCTCGCAATCCATAGGACGTCATAGTCCGAGTATATATTCATCTCTCCGGGGAGGCCACCGCGGAGAACCGGGGGGAGGGGCCGTGCCGGCGGGCGGCGTGGACGGGGACGTGGCCGTACCCGTAGCGGGAGAGGATCCCCCGGACGGTTCCGACCGCTTTCGCCGGGGTGTTGTGATCCGCGCTCAGGTGGCACAGGACGACCGCCTGCGGAAGGGTCCGGCTCTCGAGCATCACCCGCGCGAGGAACCTTCCGGCCTGCTCGTTGGACAGATGCCCCACTTCGGAATCCACCCTCGTCCGGTCCTGGCGGGGGCTCGCCGCGAGCATTTCCCCGTCGTAATTCGACTCGATCAGGATGAGGTTGCAGTCGAGGAATTCCTCGAAGAGGCCGTTTCCGCCGTGGCCCAGGTCGGTGGCGACGGCGACGCGGATCTCGCGTTCCGATGAGCGGCCGCGGAGGAGAAAGCCGCAGGTCAGCCCTTCGGCGTCGTGGGGTACGGGAAAGGGGCGGACGCGGATGGCCCCGACGGAGAACTCCTTGGAGTCGAAGGTGCAAACCGGCCCCGACCGGGGGGAGCGGGACAGGATCCTGCGGGAAAACGGCCGAACGTTCTTCTCGTGGAGGAGGATCGGGACTTCGTGCCGGGCGCAGCAGGCGACGGCGGACGGGTGGATGTGGTCCCCATGGAGGTGGGAGACCAGTAAGGCATCGATGTCCTCCCAGGTGATCCCGGCCTCGGAAAGTGCCTGGGCGAGACCCCGCTGGGAAGGCAGCCCTGCGTCGATCAGAAGGATCGTGCCCCCGTACTCGACGAGGGTGAGGTTTCCGGAACTGCCGCTCCGCAGGGGGCGGACGCCGAATCCGCTATTCAACGTTCAAAAGCTCCAGCCCGGACCGCTCGTCCGGGGATCGGGTGACGCGCACGCCCAGGACCTCGAGGATCATCGCCTCGACCACGAGAAACACCTCGCCTTCTTTCCGGATGCACCCGGTCAATACCTCCTTCCCCCTCCCGAGGGAAGAGTGCAGGTGGATGGAAGGGGGGCCGTCGCCTCCGGCGAGGCTTCCCATCCCCACGATCTCGAACGGTTCCGTGAACTCCTGCCAGACCGGTTCCGGGGGCAGGGAGGCCTCCCGGGGACCGGTTACCAGTCGGCCTCTCCTCAGCGCCCCGAACAAAAAGAACCAGCCCGAGGCGATCCCTTCCCGCTCGCAGAGGCCGGAAAGCGCCGGGACGACCTGTTCTCCATGGTCGAACCGGACGCGGATGACCCTGCCGACCTTTCCCGTCCCATACCGCATTGGCGGTAGTATAGCAGCATCCGGAG
>DASUAN010000334.1:0-2131 GCA_035763765.1 Candidatus Deferrimicrobiaceae bacterium | reverse complement strand
AGGTCTACCGAGCCCACCCCGACGCGGTGACCGTCGCCGAGGAGTCCACCGACTGGGCCATGGTCTCCCGGCCCACCTACGTGGGCGGCCTGGGTTTCGGGATGAAGTGGGACATGGGCTGGATGCACGACACGTTGCAATACATGTCGCAGGACCCGGTGCACCGGAAGTACCACCACGACAAGCTCACCTTCCGGATGATCTACTCCTTCGCGGAGAACTTCGTCCTGCCTCTCTCCCACGACGAGGTGGTCCACGGGAAGGGCTCTCTTCTCGGGAAGATGCCCGGGGACGACTGGCAGAAGTTCGCGAACCTGCGGGTCCTCTACGGCTACATGTACGCGCAGCCGGGGAAGAAGCTGCTGTTCATGGGGGGCGAGATCGGCCAGTGGCGGGAGTGGAGCCACGAGGGAAGCGTCGAATGGCACCTGCTGGAGTTCCCGATGCACTCGGGGCTCTCCCGGTGGGTCGAGGAGTTGAACCGGTTCTACCGGGACGAGCCGGCGATGTACGAGCTCGACTTCGACCCGGCCGGCTTCGAGTGGGTCGACTGCCAGGACGCGGACCAGAGCGTGATCAGCCTGCTCCGGAAGGGGCGCACCACGGAAGACATCCTCCTGGGCGTCTTCAACTTCACGCCGGTGCCCCGGCACAACTACCGGCTGGGGGTCCCCCGGGGTGGTTTCTGGCGGGAGGTGCTGAACAGCGATGCCCGGGAATACGGCGGCAGCGGACAGGGGAACATCGGGGGGGTCGAGGCGGCCCCGATCCCGGTGCACGGGCGGCTCCACTCGCTGACCGTCGTCGTCCCTCCGCTGGGGGCGGTCTTCTTCAAGAGCGAGGGGAAGGGAAGGTGATTCCCGGGTCGACGGAACGGCTCGGCGCGACCCCCCTTCCCGGCGGCGGCTGCAGGTTCCTGGTCTACGCCCCCGCAGCGAGGACGGTGGGTGTGCGCCTGCTCTCCCCCGCGGAGGGATTCTTCCCGCTGGAACGGGACGAAAGAGGCTACCACCGGGGGGTCGTCGGGGAGGCCGGCCCCGGGAGCCTCTACCGCTACCGGCTCGACGGGGAGCGGGAGCGGCCGGACCCGGCCTCGCGGCACCAGCCGGACGGGGTGCACGGCCCCTCCTGCGTCACCGACCCGAACGCCTTCCGCTGGGAGGACCGGGGGTGGGCGGGGCTTCCGCTGGAGGAATACGTCCTCTACGAACTGCATGTGGGGACCTTCACCCCGGAAGGGACCTTCGGGGCGGTCATCCCCCGGCTCGACTCCCTGAAGGAGCTCGGGATCACCGCGATCGAGCTGATGCCGGTCGCGCAGTTCCCCGGGGGCCGGAACTGGGGGTACGACGGGGTCTATCCCTTCGCCGTCCAGGGGAGCTACGGGGGGCCGGAGGGGCTCAAACGCCTCGTGAACGCCTGCCACCGGCGCGGGATGGCCGTCGTGCTCGACGTCGTCTACAACCATCTCGGGCCCGAGGGGAACTACCTGGGCGATTTCGGCCCCTACTTCACCGGCCGCTACAGGACTCCCTGGGGGGCGGCGATCAACTTCGACGGCCCCGGCAGCGACGAGGTCCGGCGCTACTTCCTCGAGAACGCCTGCAGCTGGTGTTCGGAGTACCGGATCGACGCCCTGCGCCTCGACGCGATCCACGGGATCTACGACTTCTCCGCCTACCCGTTCCTGGCGGAGCTGGCCGACGCCGTGCGCGCGCTGGGTGAGCGGGAGAACCGGGCGATCCACCTGGTCCCGGAGAGCGACCTGAACGACGCCCGCGTGGTCACGCCCCGGGAGCGCGGGGGATTCGGGCACGACGCCCAGTGGAACGACGACTTCCACCATGCCCTGCACGTCCTGCTGACGGGGGAACGGCAGGGCTACTACCGGGATTTCGGGACCGTGGAGGACCTCGCCCGCGCCTTTACGGAAGGGTTCGTCTACGCGGGGCGCTACTCCGCCTACCGGGAGCGCCGCCACGGGAACTCCTCCCGGAACCTGACGGCCCGGCAGCTGGTGGTCTTCTCCCAGAACCACGACCAGGTGGGGAACCGGATGGGGGCCGAGCGGCTTCCCCTCCTCGCCTCCTTCGAGTCGCTGAAGCTGGCCGCCGGGGTCGTCCTGCTCTCC
>DASUAN010000333.1:0-2398 GCA_035763765.1 Candidatus Deferrimicrobiaceae bacterium | reverse complement strand
CAACAACGGGTACCGCGTCTACAACCTCGGCATCAAGGTCCCCGCGGAGACGATCATCGAAAAGGCCCGGGAATACGGCGTGGACGCGATCGGGCTCTCCGGCCTGCTCGTCAAGTCCGCCCTCGTCATGCGGGAGAGCATGCCCCAGTACCGGGAAGCGGGGCTGTCCGTTCCCGTGCTCCTCGGGGGCGCGGCGCTCACGGAGAAGTTCGTCGCCGAGGAATGCGTGCCGGGATACGGGGGGAAGGTGGTCTACTGCGCCGACGCCTTCGCGGGACTGCAGGCAATGCGGGATCTCGAGGCGGGGACCCTCCGCTCCACGACCTACCGGGAGACGGGGAAGAAGAGCGCCGCGCCGGGGCGCCGCGAGGCGCAGATCACGCGCGACCACCCGGTCCCGGCCCCTCCCTTTTTCGGTCCGCGCCACGTGACGGACATCGCGGTGGACCTCCTGTTCCCCTACGTCAACGAGCAGGCGCTGTTCCGGGGGCGGTGGGGGTACCGCCGGGGCAAGATGGGGGCCGAGGAGTACCGCCGGCTCGTCGAGGGAACGGTCGTGCCGATGTACGAGGATTGGAAGCGCCGGTGCGTGGAGGAGAACCTCGCGCGACCGAAAGTGGCCTACGGTTACTTCCCGTGCTTCTCCGACGGCGATGCCCTCGTCGTGCGGCACGGGGGCCGGGACTTCGTCTTCCCCTTCCCCCGGCAGAAAGAGCCGCCGCATCTTTGCATCGCCGACTACTTCCGCACGGCGGCGGAGGGCGGGGACGTGGCGGGATTCTTCGTGGCGACGATGGGGGAACGGTTCGGGCAGGCGGCGCGGGAACTCTTCGGGTCGGACCGGTACCACGACTATCTGATGCTGCACGCGCTGAGCGTCGAGCTCACCGACGCGCTCGCCGAGTACTGGCACGAGGTGATGCGCGGCGAGCTGGGGATCGCGGGGCAGAAGCCCTCCGGGCTGGAGGGATACGTCGTCCAGGAATACCAGGGATCCCGGTACGGATTCGGCTACCCCGCCTGCCCGGACCTGAACGCCCACGAGCCGGTGTTCGAGCTCCTGCGGCCCGGGGAGATCGGGGTGACGCTCACCGAGTCGATGGAGATGGTGCCCGAGCAGACCACCTCGGCCATCGTCGCGCACCATCCCCAGGCGAAATATTTCGCGGTGTAGGAAATCGGAGGGACGAGGACGTGAAAAAATACATCTGCACGAACTGCGGATACGTGTACGATCCCCGGAAGGGGGACCCGATGGGGGACGTCCCGCCCGGCACGGCCTTCGAAGCGCTGCCCGAGGGATGGATCTGCCCGATGTGCTACGCGCCGAAATCGAGCTTCGACGAGCTGGAGTAGACGATGGAGAAAATCCTCGACCGGATGAAGAAGTCCCCGATCGTCTTCGACGGCGCCATGGGGACGATGATCTACGAGCGGGGGGTCTTCATCAACACGTGCTTCGACGAACTGAGCCTCACGAACCCGAAGCTCATCGCCCAGATCCACCGGGAGTACATCGAAGCCGGAGCCGAGGTGATCGAGACGAACACCTTCGGGGCCAACCGAATCGCCCTCCGCCCGTACGGGCTGGCCGAAAAGGTCGTGGAGATCAACCGCCACGCGGTGCGCATCGCCCGGGAGGTCGCGGGGGATTCCGTGTACGTCGCGGGCGCGGTGGGGCCTTGCCTCAAGCCCGACCAGATCATGCCGGATGCGCATGCCGTCGAGGTCGAGGAGGCGTTCGCCGAGCAGATCGGGGCGCTGGCCGCGGAGGGGGTGGACCTCCTCGTGATGGAGACGTTCACCCACCTGAAGGAGCTCCAGCTGGGCGCGCGGGCGGCCCGCAGGCTCCGCATCCCGGTGCTCGCCTCCTTTGCGCTGAACGACCGGGGGGAAACGGCCGTGGGGATGAAGGCCGCCACCCTCGCCCGGGCCCTGGACGCCGACGAGAACGTGGACGCCGTCGGGATCAACTGCGGGACCGGCCCCGCCGGGGTGTTCGACGCGCTGCAGTCCGTCCTCCCCCTGGTCGAGAAGCCGGTCGTCGTGATGCCCAACGCGGGCTTTCCCCGGGACGTCGGCGGACGCCTGCTCTACCTCACCAGCCCGGAGTACTTCACCGAGTACGCGAAGAAGTACATCGAGCTCGGAGTGCGGGGCGTCGGCGGCTGCTGCGGCACCACCCCGGCGCACATCCGGGTGGCCTCGCGGGCGATCAAGTCGCTTTCCGGGGTCAAGAAGCACGTGGAGGTCCGGCGGTTCGCCCAGCAGGGGGTCCTCGTCCAGGTCGTCCCCCCCGAAAAGAAGTCGAGGTTCGCCCGCAAGATGCTCTCCGGCGAGAAGGTCACCTCCGTGGAGATCGTCCCCCCCCGCTCCAGCGACCTCTCGGGGATGCTCG